>JAFGIH010000791.1 GCA_016929985.1 Thermoleophilia bacterium
CCGCTGCGAGTGGTCTCGAGGATCGTGCCGTTCTCGCCCACGACATATCCGACGGTCGGACCGGCGAAGCAGACATCGAGCAGCAACTCGGAAGTCCCCGATGCCTGGCTCCACCAGGTCGCCCCGCCGTCGGCGGTCGCGTAAATGGCGCCCTTGTCTCCGACAGCCCAGCCGTGCTGCAGATCGACGAACGCGACGCCGTTGAACCCGATGCCCGTGGCGGGGAGGCCCTTGGTCTGCCGGGTCCACGTTACCCCGCCGTCGGTGGTGGCCAAGATCAGCGGGATGCTGTCTGCGCTCACCGCCGTGCCGACCGCCCAGCCGTGCTCGGTGTCGACCATGTGGACCGACTCCAGGCTAGCGCCCTTGTAGGTGGACATCTCGGCCTCTTGCCAGTCGATGCCGTTCGTGGTGTAGGCCACCCGTGGCTGAGGCGTCCCGATGAAGCCCACCCAGCCTCCGACCGCCACCCCATGCGTGGCGTCTGCCATAGAAAGACCCGGGTAGCTCCAGTTGTTGTCGGCGTAGCCAGAGGATCCCTCAGCCTGCACCTTCCACGAGGCGCCCCCGTCGGTGCTGGCAAGGATGGTCCCGTCGTTCAGGGTCGCCCAACCGAGCGAGTCATCCACGAAGTCAAGGGCGGAAACGATGAGGAAGTTCCAGCCGAATGAGGTGTTCTCTCCGACCTCGTGGCTACTGACCGAATCCCACTCCGCACCCGCGGAGCTGGTGCGACTGATGACCCCCGTGTCCTCAAAGCCGATCATGCCCTCGGGGATGTAGGTGGTGCCGCCGACCCAGCCACGGACGGCGTCGAAGAAGTCTACGGCGTGGTAGTGGACGTTACCCCCTTGGACGGTGGTCCAGGTGGCCGCCTGCGCGGGCGCGGCCGGAACAAGGACCGCAACGCCGAGCACCAAGGCCACGAGTACGAGGGCTACGGGAATAGCGAGCCGGGATCTTCTCATGAGAATCACCTCTCCGATCTACAGGTCGAACGGACGTTGGTAAAGATGTCTCCGGGTTGACGGGGCGTCCACTGAGAGCGTTCCCCCCGGTCGACCCGTGGCTATGCCATTCCCGAACGAAGCCGATCAGAAACCGGGTACCCTACTCGCCTGCCTTGCCTCCCAGCCGCTCGTAGGCCTTCCTGGTCACATCCGTGGAGAAATGGAAGATGGGGCCTGCCGGCCGATGTAGCGCTCCACCTCGCCGTTCATCTCCATTCGGCCGGTCAGGAGGACGTGAGAGTCGTGTCGGTCGTGCCGGCACCCGGCGCGGTCCCGCTGGGGGGCGTGACGCCGCCTGGGGCTGTGCCGCCACCGGGGCGTGTGCCGCCGCCAGGCCGTGTGCCGCCACCCTGCATCCCCGGCATCATGCCCCCAGTCCCCGACGTCGTCACGACACCCGAGAGGGTGAGGCTCGCGTACTGCTCGCCGGGAGTGTAGTCGCCATCCGCGTAGAGACCGTCGGTGGCGGTGCCGGTGGAACTTCCGCCCAGGTAGACGGTGTAGCTGGCGCCTTCCTTGAGATCGGGCGAGCTCAAGACCACCGATTGGTACTGCTTCGTGGGCGCGAACGTGAGAATCTCGGAACCGTCCTCAGCTTGAACGTGCACGATCGTGCCGGCGGCCCGCGCCTGGTCGAAGTTGACCATGAGAGAGTTCTGGGTGGACGAGCTGCTGGGGGCGTCGGCCATACCCGAGCTGCCCACTGCAACGAACAAGCCTCTCGTCACGGTAAACTCCGCGTAGTAGTCGACGGCTCCGTTCATGTTCTCGGTGGGGCCGTTGATGAGGAGTACTCCGTCGCTCATCCTGATGGCGCCGTTGATATCCATGCCATCGCCGCCCGCATCGATCGCCATGTAGCCGCCTTCGATTACCAACTGCGCGTCGCCGGACTCAGCGAAGCCGGGGGGGCCGCCTTGGCCCTGACCCCATACGGAGCCGTCGGTAGCTGAGCCGTCAGTCGCGGTGCCGGTGGACACCGAGCCTGTGTCGTCGGCCACTCCGTTGAGTCCGTCGTCAGTGGACACCACGTGCACGACGCCATCCCGGAGCGTGATGGAGTTGGCCTCGATGCCCTCGTACGACGTGCTGATGTCGATCTGCCCGCCGTTGATATCGACGGTGCCATCGGCGTGGATGCCATCATCGCCGGAGGCCAGCGTGAGAGTGCCGCCGTCTATCTGGATGGTGTTGTTTGAGTGGATGGCGTCATCGGAGGAATCGGCGTCGATGGTACCTCCTTTGACGAACACACCGCCGTCGGCCTTCAGGGCCTTGGCGCTGTCGGAGTCGGAGATGTCGGTGGACTGCGCGTCGCCGGTGTCACCGAAGGCCCGCGCGCGTGTGGCTGCGTTCGCGCTGCCCCCTCCGGTCACAACCGAGAGGTCACCGGCAGCCATGAGGAGAGTGGTCTCCGCCTGGATGCCGTCGGCGCCCGCGGTGATGTCGATGGCCCCGCCCGAGATGCAGATGAAGCCCTTGTCGGCTTTGGTGTCATTGGTGGACTGCAGGCCATCGCCACCCGCCCTCACGGTCACCGTAGCCTCTTTGACCCCGAGGCTGTCCTTGCCTTTGATGGCATCGTTCGCGGCTTCGACAGTGATGTCGCCGCTCACGATCTTGAGATGGTCCTTGCTGGTGATACCGTCGTTGAAGTTGGCTCTGACCGTAAGCGAGCCCGAGCCGTTTATGGTGAGATCGGTCTTGCTGAAGATCGCGGCGTTGGGCTCGTCGGACTCGGCGTCGTCGAACACATAGTCGGCGCCGTCGGTCACCACGTTCTCTGTGCCCGCGGCCAGCGTCAGGATGACCTTCTGCGCGTTCTGGACGTAGATGGGCGCGCTTGTTGAGCACGATATGTCAGCCCCGTTCAGGACCAGCCTGACGGGGCCGATCTCTTCCACATCCACCACGATCTGCCCGTCGCTCACGGCGCCGCTGACCACATACGTGCCCGCGGCCTTGATAGTCACCTTGCCACCCTCCGTCTCCGCGCTGTTGCCGGCGCCGTCGAAGCGGATTGATCCATCGGCCAGAGTGATGAAGGAGGCCCTGGAACTATCCCAGCCGGAGTCTAGATCGTTCTCGTCGTACGCGAGCGTGAGGGCGTCGGGGTAGGTCGCGGCCGGCTCAGCATCGTTCGTCGCGGTCGAGGAAGCGGCAGTGGATGGGATAGCCGTGGTGCCGCTGCAGCCTGCAGCACCCAAGCCAAAAGCGAGCACAGCGGCCAGCGGCAGGATTGCCATGAGTGCCTTCTTCATCCTCTTGACCTGATCCCTTCTCACACGATCCGACAGGACAAGCCTCAGCCTACGAATATCTCCAGCCGCGAGGGGGCGACGGCCGCACTCAACTCAGTGGTGAACGCAGTCCAGTCGAACGATGACTGTCTCCTGTACTGATACTGGAGATTCACCTTGCCGTCGACCACGGACATCGATTCCAACCTGGGGCTCTTCAGCTTGAAGGAGAGAAGGTCTTTCACCTTTCCTTCGATCTCCTGGAACTCCGTCTGGTCGAGGGAGAGCATCAGGCTGCCCTGGCCACCGACCGCCGCGGAGCGGTCGCGTACCAACCAGCGCACTCCCAGCACGAGGAAGACCGCGACCATCAGCAGCGCGATCACCATGAAGTTGCCGGTCGCCGCCCCGATCGAGGAGGCGATGAGCAGCAAGAGGAAGCCGATCTCCGCCGGATCCTTCACCGGGGTGCGGAAGCGCACGAACGACAGGGCGCCCAGCAGACCGAGAGAGAGTGGGATAGAGGTCTGGATGCCGAGGAAGAGCACGGTGATAGCCGGCCCTCCCACCAGAAACATGCGGTGCACCCCCGCCCCGATGTGCCTCGTCCCGTAGAACAGCTGGTACATGAAGTAGACGACAAGGGAGAACACTATCGAGAGAGCCAAGGCTATCATCGCCTCCGTCCAGCCCAGCGAAGACAGCATGCCTTCCCATGTCGACGTCAGTTGCTCCCACATGTCGCCACCTCTCAGTTCAGTTCTGGTATCCCGACACACGCCTCGGCGTGCATAGTCCCGGACGGCCACAGCCTCGACACACTGCCCTGAGCACCCATGTGGGCCTCCAGGCTCGATGAGTACTTCGAATACCGCGTCCACGACGAACCCAGGTCGGCCGCCTGTCTGAGACTGGGCGGCAGGTCCATAGTCGCGCCCTTGACCTCGATCACGGCGCCCGGCAGTTCAAGACCCCGCTCTCCCCGGCCGATGCCCGGCATGATCATGGTGGAGCTGATCCGCGAATCAAGGGCCACCCGGAGCCCGGTCCGCGGCTCGACGAAACGGCGACGCCAGTAAGAGATCGCTACCACCGGGACCAACCGGCCGGGGCCGAAGAACCCGAACTCGGCCATGGTCTGCCTCAGGGCGGTGATGGGCACGATGCCCCGAGAGAGGGAAGCGGGCGCGATCGCCCCAGCGGAGATCTGCAATGGCCGTCTCTGTTTGGTCGACGCGAAGCCCCGCCGCGACTTCAGTTCCAGCCACACGGGCATGAGACCGTCGGCCTCCGAGGACCCTGGCCAGGTCCCGTACCAGCGGATGCGGATCTTGTCTTTGGCGAACTCACCCGCGAGCGACCGCTGGTGCTGGTCGAGGTCGACGGTATCGAAGTAGAGGCTGTTGATCTGCTCCTCGGGATACTCGCCATCCCAGCGGCAGGTTCTGCGCAGTAGCGCCAAGGCCAGGCCCAGCTTCGCAGGAGCCACAAAGTACTTCTGTTCCACTCTCTCGGCCGGCACGCTCATCCTCCTCGTCCATCTGCTCGTGCTAGATTCTGGCGGTTGAGGCATAAGGCGTACGTAAGGCTTGCTGGTCGCAATCCGGGTATCATTGCGGCCATGTCCACTACCCCCGCGACCGACACTCGACAGGCGTTCACCCCGGTCAACATCGGCGGCGTTCAGTTGCGCAACCGCATAGTCCGGTCAGGGTGCTTCGAAGGTCTGAGCCCCGGGGGTCTGGTGACCGACCGGTTGATCGATCACCACCGCGAGGTGGCCGCGGGCGGAGTGGCGATGACCACCCTCTCCTACTGCTCGGTGAGTGAGGATGGGCGGGCCTTCAGCCACGAACTCTGGATGCGACCCGAGGTCCTCCCGGGCCTCGAACGCTTTGCCGCCGCCGTCCACGCCGAGGGCGCGGCGGCATCCATCCAGTTGGGGCACTGTGGCTTCTTCGCCAGCCCCTCCGTCATCAGCCGCCGGCCGCTCGGCGCCTCGCCGAAGTTCTGCCTCTTCCGCCTGTCATATTGCGCGGGCATGACCGAAGCGGAGATCGAGCAGAAGACCGGCGACTTCTCGCGCGCGGCGCGCCTGGCGCGCGAGGCCGGTTTTGACGCGGTGGAGATCCACGCCGGTCACGGCTATCTCTTGAGCCAGTTCATCTCCCCCTGGACCAACCGGCGGACCGACCGTTATGGAGGGTCGGTGGAGAACCGGGTACGCTTCCCCGCGGAGGTCGTGCGGCGGGTCCGCGCTGAGGTGGGACCCGACTACCCTGTGCTGGTCAAGATGAATCAGTACGACGCCATGCGCGGGGGGCTGGAGATCGACGAAGCCGTCCAGGTCGCGCGGGCTTTCGAAGCGGCGGGAGCCACGGCCTTGGTGCCCTCATGCGGCTTCACCGCCAAGACGCCCCTCAACATGCTGCGCGGCGGCAAGCCTCTCGTCGAGATGGTCCGAGCGCAGAAGAGCTTCTTCTACAAGATCGGCCTGTCTATGTTCGGCTGGATGATGGTGCAGACCTACCCCTTCGAACCCCTCTTCCTCCTCGAGGGAGCCCGGCGCATCCGTGACGCGGTGAGCATCCCGGTGGCCTACATAGGCGGAGCCTTTTCCGCGGCCGACCTCGAGAGCCTCGTCGCCGAAGGCTTCGCGTTCGTGCAGATGGGCCGCGCCACCGTGCGCGATCCGGCGTTCGTCACCCGCCTGCAGCAGGGCGAGATCACGGTGTCCGACTGCGACCACTGCAACCGCTGCATCGCCTCCATGAGCGTGGAGGGGATCACCTGCGTCGCGAACCACAAAGGGCTCCTCGCCTCCTAGGTCAAGCTGATTGGACGGCCGCCGTCCTGGGAATAGCCCTTTCACGCTCTCATTTCGAAAGGAGAAAGCAGACTGATGGGCATCAAAGGATCGAAGACCGAACAGAACCTGCTGAAGTCGTTCGCCGGCGAGAGCCAGGCACGCAACCGTTACACCTTCTTCGCGAGCCAAGCGCGGAAGGAAGGTTTCGAGCAGATCGCCGCCATCTTCGAAGAGACGGCCGCCAACGAGAAGGAGCACGCGGAGGTCTTCTTCAAGTACCTCAAGGGTGGCCCTGTGGAGATCACGTCAACCTACCCCGCGGGCAAGATAGGGAAGACGGCGGAGAACCTGTTGGCCGCCGCCGAGGGTGAGAACGAGGAGTGGACCCAGCTCTATCCGACGTTCGCTGAAGTGGCGAAGGAGGAGGGCTTCGCTAAGGTGGCGGAGTCGTTCACAGAGATCTCCGAGGTGGAGGAGCAACATGAGCTCCGCTACCGCAAGCTGCTAGCCAACGTGGAGGCGGGACGCGTATTCAAGCGCGAGAAGACCGTCAAGTGGCACTGCCGTAATTGCGGCTACATCCACGAGGGCCCCGAGGCCCCGGACCTGTGCCCGGCCTGCCAGCACGCCCAGGCATACTACGAGCTCTGGGTCGAGGCCTACTGACAGTCAGTGCCCGAGAGAGGGAGCGGGCCTCCCCGCGAGCACTGCGGGCGTACCGCAAAGCTCTCGGGCAAACCCACTCCCTCTCTCGGGACCCTCTCAGTATGGATGGGTGGGGCCTTCGGCCCCTTTCCAGTAGTCCACGCCCATCCTGCGGACCCGAGCAACCGCATACTACAAGGAGAAGACTATGCGTTTCGAGAACGCTGCCGGCTTAGCCGTGCCGATGGTGAAGAGACTGGAGGCCGGGACGTACTACTGGTGCCGGTGCGGCAAGAGCACCCATCCACCCTTCTGCTCGGAAGCCCACGAGGGTACCGGCATCACTCCGCTGGAGTTCAAGGTCGACGTGACATCCACGCAGGTGCTCTGCTCGTGCGGCCTGAGCGCGAAGCCCCCGGGTTGCGACGGCGCGCACAAGGATTTCTAGCCGCCAGTGAGCCAAAGGGGTGCGAAGGCTCCCCTCCGACTTTGGATGCGGAGGGCCACCAAGGCCGCGCGAGGTTTGCGCCGAGAGCTTTGCGGTACGTCCTTCTTCTAGGGTCCCAAGGGGTCGCGTAGGTTCGCTGGAATGGTTTCGCGGACCTTCGCGTCCAAAATGGAAGTGGACCTATGTGACCCCTTGCTAGATCCCACGGAGGCTGGAGACACTCAGCCCTACCGCGTCACGTGCGGCCGTTTCCTCAGGTTCGGACTCCAAGCAGTTCATGAACACCTTGACCACTTCGGGGTCGAACTGCGTGCCGCTGCCTTTGACCAGTTCGCTCTTGATTGTCTCAAGGCTCAGTCCCGCGCGATACGGACGATCGGTGATCATGGCCGAGTAAGCATCCGCGACCGCCAGGATCCGGCCAAGCAGAGGGATATCCCTGCCCTTGAGTTGGGCGGGGTAGCCCGTGCCGTTCCAGCGCTCGTGATGAGAGGCGACGGCTTCGCGGACCTCGTCCAGCCCGGGGAGATGCTGCGAGACCATGAGACTGCCGAGTAGGGAGTGCTGCCGCACCGCCTCCTCCTCCTCGGGGGTAAGGGCGCCGGGCTTGCGCAGAATGCGGTCGGGCAGGCCGATCTTGCCCACATCGTGCAGCAGAGCCGCTACCCGAAGCACCTCTTGCCGCTCTTTGCTGAAGCCCAACGCCTTGACGATCGCGGAGCTCTGCTCGGCCACGTGGGCGGAGTGACGGCGCGTGTAGTGGTCTTTGTTGTCGACGGCGCTGACCAGCGCGTCGAGGGTGCTGAAGCCGGAGACATCGATGTGGTCGCCGCCGATGGGCTCGCGGCGCACGGTGACGGTGTCGCCGCCCCAGCGCTTCGACTCGTACAGGTTCGCGTCGGCGATGGCGATGAGGGAGCTGGCGTCGTGCCCATCCTCGGGGAAGGAGGCCGCGCCGAAGCTCATCCGCAGCGGAATGGCCTGGCCATTGGGAGCGATGAAAGGTTGCGACCCGAGAGCCAGGCGCATATGGTCGGCCACGGTAGCCGCACCGGCCCGGTAGGTCGCGGGCAGGATGAGGATGAACTCGTCCCCGCCGAAGCGGCCCACGAAGTCAGAGCTGCGGTTGCGGTGATGGAGTATGTTGGCGACCCGCTTGATGATCTCGTCGCCAGACGGGTTGCCGTAGGTCTCGTTGAAGAGCTTGAAGTTGTCGATGTCGGCCAGCAGGATGGAGAAGGTTCCTTCGTAGCGGCGTGCCCGCGCGACTTCGATCTCCAGCTGCTCCATGGCCCTGCGGCGGTTGTGCAGGCCGCTTAGAGAGTCGATCTCGCCCAGCGCTTTGATCTCCTCGTAGAGCCGGGTGTTCTCCAGCGCCTGGGCGACCTGGCCGGCGAACAGCAGGATAGTCGACCGTTTGTCGTTCGTGAACCGGCTTGGCTTGGCGGAAGCCGATATGGTCAAGCCCACCGGCGTGTCTTCTGCGAGCAGAGGCACCACCGCCACGGAGTGGAAGGGGTCGAAGTTGGGCATGGAACCGTTGAACAGTCGCTCGCGCTCGCTTGTCTCCAGCTCGGTGAGAGATTCGACGAATACCGGGTCCAGGTCTCTGAAGACCGCGGTCAGCAGGGGGCTGGCCCCCAGAGAGATCACGCCGTCGGGACCGGCGCAGCCGAACAAGCGAGGAAGTCGCGCATAGCCTTCCTTGTGGGTGGAGAAGGCCCGAAGGCCGGTGAGTTGCTGTTGATCGGCCTGTAGCCGCAGCAGCCAGACTTCGTCTGCTTCGAAGATGCCCAACGCGACGTCTTCCATCTGGCCCAGCGCATCCTGGATCTCCAGGCTGCCGCCGAGCGACGCGCTCACCTCCTGCAACTGCTGGAGCCTGAGATGCGCCGTCTCGAGATCGCTGTGCCGTCCCTTCAGCTCTTCGAGGGCCTGGGCCAAGCTCCGCGCTTGGGACTCCTGCTGGACACGCGTGTGGTCGAGCTCCGAGAAGCCGGCGTTGATCTTCTCCGCCAGCAAGGTCAACTCGTCTTTCTTGCCGACCTTGATGGGGGCGATCTCCCTGCCAGCCTTGCCGGCCGAACGGACCTGATCGGTGAGGTTGGCGAGCCTCCTGAAGAGGGACTTCTCCAGGATGGCGCAGACCGCCAGGCCGAGCGCGACCACGACCGCCAGGAGTGCGAGCATGAAGTACAGGACACTGCTGGTCCACTGGCCGTCTCGAACGAACACCAATTGGGAGACGGCGAAGATCGCGACTGCCGCGACCAAGAGCGTAGCGCCCACAAGCATGTAGGTTTTGCGACGTAGCGACAAAGATCCTCCCGATGCTGGTGTTCCGGAGTGATTGGACACCGGCCTATGAGACGATTATCGGCCGGGAGCGGGTGCGACTTGAGCAGGTGCGGAGCTACAATGAGGTCCGTGGACGCCTACGAAGACATCCGGCTCGAGGGTCACATCATCGACTCTCTGCTCCTGCCCCGGGTGCTCGACGACATACTCGAGCGCGGCGGCGAGTACCGGATCCTACGCTTCAGGATGGGGCGGCAGAAGAACGATCAATCCCTGGCGATCCTCCGGGTGAGCGCGCCCGCCGAGGAGCATCTCCACACTATCTTGCGGGGCCTACAGCAGCACGGGGTGGAGATCGTCGAGCAGGCCGATGCCCGGCTGGAACCGGCTCCCGCGGATGGCGTCTTCCCCGAGGATTTCTATTCCACCACCAACTTGGAGAGCTTCGTCAGGGTCGACGGACGGTGGCTGCCGGTGGAGTGGCCCGAGATGGACTGCGGCATCCTGGTCGATCCGGCGGCCGGCACGGCTCGGACCGTCCCCTTGATCCAGGTGAAGACCGGCGATGCGATCGTGGTCGGCTCCCGCGGCATCCGGGTGGTCCCGCTCGGGCGCGACCGCGCTTCGCGGGCGTTCGAATTCATGGGCTCGGCTGTCTCATCGGAGAAGCCCAAGCGGTTGGTGGTGGCCAAGGTAGCCCGTCTCATGCGAGAGATGCGCGAAGAGGGCAAGAAGATCGTGGCCGTCCTCGGGCCGGCGGTGGTACACACCGGCGCCGCGCCCGCCTTCGCCAAGTTGGTGGCCCAGGGCTGGATCGACGTGATCCTCGGCGGCAACGCCATCGCCACCCACGACATCGAGTCGGCCTTCTTCAACACCTCTCTGGGCATCAACCTCTC
>JAFGIH010000792.1 GCA_016929985.1 Thermoleophilia bacterium
GGGAGACCAAGGCATTGGCCGCATCCAGGATAGTGGTCGTCGACCGGTAGTTCTGCTCCAGTTTGACCACCTTGGTGTCGGGAAAGTCGTCCTCGAAGCTGAGGATGTTGCGGATGTCGGCCCCCCGCCACGAGTAGACCGATTGGTCGTCGTCGCCCACCACCGTCACCTGGCGGTGCTCTTCGGTGAGCAGCTTCACCATGAGGTACTGGGCTTTGTTGGTGTCTTGATACTCGTCTACCAAGACGTGGCGGAACTGGTTGCGATAGTACTCCAGGCGCTCCGGGAACAGGCGCAGGATGTCGACCACACGCATGAGCAGGTCGTCGAAGTCGAAAGCGTTCTGCTCGAGCAGCCGGGCCTGGTAACGCCGGTAGACCTGGGCGGCCACATCCGCGTAACCCGACACGCCGTCGTCGTCCCAGGCTCCCACCGCGCTCGACCCGGATCGTCCGAAGTCATCCACGTCGATCAGCTTGTTCTTGGCGTCGGAGATGAGTTGCTGCACCCCCTTGGGAGGAAAGCGCTTGATATCGAGACGAAGATCCTCGAGGCAGTGCTTGATGAGCCGCGTGGAGTCGTCTTGGTCGTAGATGGTGAAATTCGTGCGATAGCCCAGCAACGGGGCATCCTGGCGGAGTATGCGGGCACAGGCCGAGTGGAACGTGCACACCCACATCCAGCCGGAGGCGGGCCCGAGGAGCCCGGCCACCCGCTCTTTCATCTCGCCGGCTGCCTTGTTCGTGAAGGTGATGGCAAGGGTCTGATGAGGCCTCACCTGTCCACTCTGGATGAGGTGGGCAAGACGATACGTGAGCACCCGGGTCTTGCCCGAGCCCGCCCCGGCCAGGACCAGTAAGGGCCCTCCGCTGTGGAATACCGCCTCGCGCTGCCGCTCGTTCAGATCCGCGGCCAGGCGGGGGAGCCCGGCCGCCTCGATCTGTTCGCTCACATCGTCTCCTCTGAAGACCCTCCCGATCCCAGCGCCTTGTTCAGGCTGCCACTCCTGAAGCCCTCAAGATCCAGGGTCACGTGCACATAGCCCAGCTCGCGCAGGTGCCTTACGATACCACGCCTGACGGACACGTCAGCCAGTCGGGCGACGTCACGACCGTCCACCTCGATGCGCGCCAGATCACCGTGATGACGGAGCCGCACGTTTGCGAAACCCAACGCTTTCAGGTACCGCTCACCTGCAGCCACCGCTGCGAGCTTGGCCTCCGTTATCTTCTCACCGTAGGGAAACCGCGACGCCAGGCACGGTGAAGCCGGGAGGTCCCAGTTGACCAGCCCCAGCTGTTTCGCGAGGGCGCGGACGTCCTTCTTGGACATACCGGCCTCAGCCAAGGGGCTGCGGACTCCCCGAGCGGCGGCCACCCTCACTCCGGGCCGGTAGTCGGCGCCATCGTCACGGTTGACCCCATCCACAACGGTCATGAAGCCCTCGGCTTGGCCGATCTCCGCCAGCCGGTCGAACATAGCTCCACGGCAGAGAAAGCACCGTTCGGGGGGATTGGTGGCGAAGCCGGGGATGGCCAGCTCGTCTGTACGGACCACCACGTGGCGCGCCCCCAGCTGCGCGGCCGCTTCGCGGGCCGCGGCCAACTCCTCCTCTGTGTGTACGACGCCGTGGGCGGTCACCGCCAGCACCCGTTCCGTGCCGAGCTCGTCCAGCGCCAGCTTGAGAAGAACGGTAGAGTCGACCCCCCCGGAGAACGCCACCAGAACGGGGGCCAGTTCACGTAGTAGAGCCCGGACAGCGGCCTCTCCTCCCACCACACACTCCCTTCGCTACTCTGCCTCTCCAGCGCCACAGCAGAGGCATCCAGGATCCCGTGGCACCTCCAGCTTGTCGAAGACAAGGTCCCATACATCGAGCACCAGGAGAGCCCGATTGCACGCGGCCGGGTCGACGATGAGCTTGATCGCCTCGGTGGCCTCGACACTACCCACGATGGCTACCACAGTATTGAGCACGCCCGCCACGTCTGCCGTGGGCGACTGCCCTGCAGGCGGGACCTCGTGCACCAGACAGCGCAGACACGGGCCCTCACCGGGCCTGATGGTCATAGACATGCCGCTCGTCCCGATCACTCCGCCGTACACCCAAGGCATCCCCCGGCGGACCGCATAGTCGTTGATGGCGAACCGGGCGGCGAAGTTGTCGGTGCCGTCGACCACGAGGTCCAGGTCGTCGGCGAACCCCGGCAGGCTTTCCGCGTCGATCCGGGCCACCACCGGCTCCACGGCGACCTCACTGTTGACCTCGCGCAGGTGGGCCGCCGCCGCCTCGGCCTTAGGAGTCCGCCGCTTGACGTCTTCCTCAGTGTAGAGCAACTGGCGATGCAGATTGTGGAGTTCCGCGTGGTCACTGTCGACGACCCGGAGGTAGCCGACGCCGGCCCTCACGAGATGGATGGCGATCATCGACCCCAGGGCTCCACAGCCCACCAGCCCCACCCGAGCGGCGGCCAGCTTCTCCTGACCGTGCCTTCCCAATTGCGGGAGCAAGATCTGCCTGCTGTAACGCTCGAAACGATCGGCGATGTCCACGGTGCCCATCTCCCTCCTATGTGGTCGGCACGGTGGCGGACACGAGCGGGACATAGTCCGTCCCCAGCACGACCACCACGGTCCCCGGGTCGAGCAACATATCTTCGGTGATGGCGCCTACTCCCAGGAGCTCCTGCACGCGCCTGCCGGCCTCCGCTGCATCGATCCCGACTGTGATGCGCGTCTTACCCGCATTGGGGAAGTCGGAGGAGTTGCCTGCGGACTCCAGCTTGTATCCCAAAGCCCCCAGTTCGGCGTTCGCCTGCTCGACCACGCCCACCATGCCCGCCCCGTTCTGGATCTTCACCGTGATGGCCGCCCCCTCTGTGGGGCCGGCCAGAAGGACGCGGAGCGTTTCCAACTCAGGTTCGAGATACTCGAAGCCGTCACCCTGCACCACGCGCCCGGTCAACGCAGCCGTCTCCCAGTCTTTGAGAGAAGGCGCGGCCGCGCGCATGTCGGTGCGGAACTGGTCGGCGTCGCCCTCCAGCGCCAACCCGCCCCATAGCGCGTCACCGTTCTCCGAGACGGCGGCCTCGAGAAGAGCCAGCACCGATAGGGCCACCGACTCGGCCTCCTCCAACGAGACATCCAAGACAGCCAGTTTCATCTGGACTCCTGCCGTCGCCATCGCCTCGGCCAGCTCAGACCCTGATACCGCCACCGTCGTCTCCAGGCTCACCCCGAGCTCCGCCGCGAGGGCGGCCTTCAAGGCCTCGCTGTCGTCGGCCGCGTGCATCTCGGTCAGGGTCTTGAAGCCTTGGGCGGTCTTCAACAACGTGATGCCCGGCATGGCGACCACCAGACCACCCTCATCGCGACTCCGGATGAGCGCCAGGAACCGTGCTGAAGCCTCCTCTTCGATGACGAGTAGATCGACGTCTCCTCTGGGCACAGGGGCCACAGTCGTCGAGGTGGGCAGTATCTCGCTCTCGGCGTCAGGCCCCCCCAGCAAGACCAGGACGATGACCACCGCCGCTATGACGACCACGGCCGGACCGGCCATCAGCCAGAGTCTGGTCCGCGCTTTGCGGCGGCGGACGGCTCCTCGGACGGCGCGCCTCTCCGAGCGTGCGTCGTAGCCAAGCGCCGCCCGGCGCCTGGTCGCGTTCGGAGCGCGGCGCTCGGGATCTTGTTCGCTCACCCGCTACCCTCCGGGCGCTCGAACCGTGACCGGTCTCCGGCGTAGAGGCCGCTCTTCTCGATGAGTTGGGCAACGGGGTCGGGCACCAGGTAGCGGACCGGCTTACCGGCAGCGAGACGCTCCCTGATCATGCTGGAAGAGATAGCCAACGCCGGCACCTGCATGGTCTTGACCCGGGTCTCCGGCACCAGCCCGATGGTCGCAACACGCAACCGCTCCAGGAGTCCGGCCAGCCGGGAAAGATCGTACCCGGGCCGAGTGGCGGCGACGAAGGTAGCCAGTTCCAGCAGCCGGGCGGGATCCTTCCACGTGGGCATCTCGAGCACAGCGTCGGCGCCTGTGATGAAGAACAGCTCAGTCCCCGGCGCAACCACGCGGGCCAGATGCTCCAGTGTGCCGACGGTGTAGCTGGCCCCTGGGCGGTCTATCTCGAAACGCGACACCGAGAACCTGGGGTTGCTGGCCGTGGCCGCCGCGACCATCAGGTAGCGGAACTCACCGGGGGCCGTGAGGCGCCCTTTGTGGGGTGGGTCGCCGGCCGGCATGAAGACCACCTGGTCGAGCTTGAACTCCAGAAGCGCCTCCTCGGCAGTGACCAAGTGGGCGATGTGGATGGGATCGAAGACACCGCCCATGATCCCCAGCCGTAGGCCGGGTCGATCCGCAAGCCCTGCGATGAGGCCGTCTCGATCCATGGTCCCTCTCTACTCGTACGGGCGGTCCGCGACCGGTCTAGCGGACGTGACCACTCCCTGTGACCACGTACTTCATGGAAGTCATCTCTCTGAGCGCCAGCGGACCGCGTGCGTGCAGCTTCTGAGTGGAGATGCCGATCTCGGCGCCCAGCCCGAAGACACCTCCGTCGGTGAAACGGGTGGAGGCGTTGACGTACACGACCGCGGCGTCCACCGACCGTGTGAAGGCCCTGCTCGCCTCCAGGTCTTGCGTGATGATGGCTTCCGAATGGCCCGTACCGTACCGCGTTATGTGCGCGACGGCCTCTTCCAGACTGCCCACCACCTTCACCGCCATCTCCAGCGCCAGGAACTCGGTGGCGAAGTGCTTGTCGGTGGCCTTCAGGACCTTGGCCTCCGACTCCCCCAGGAGTTCCTTCGTCCGAGCGTCGCCGTAGAGCTTCACCTTCCGCTCGATGAGGGCGTCCACGACAAGCGGCACGAACTCAGCAGCGACCGCTTCATGCACCAGGAGAGTCTCGGCGGCATTGCAGACTCCGGGCCGCTGGCACTTCGCGTTGATGGTTATGGCGAGAGCCTGCTTGAGGTCGGCGCTCTTGTCCACATACACGTGGCAGTTGCCACCTGCCGCGTAGATCACCGGGATCTTCGAGTGTTCCAGCAGGAACTCCTTGAGCGCTTCACCCCCCCGAGGGATCACGAGATCGATCTGGTCGCGGTACTGCAGTAGGTTGACCAGCACCTCCCGGTCTTTCTGATCGACGAACTGGATGCAGTCGGCGGGCAGGCCGGCCTCGATCGCAGCCCCGGAGATGACTTCGGCCAGGATACGGTTGGACCGGTAGGAATCGCTGCCTCCCCGCAGGATGACGGCGTTGCCCGTCTTGAGGCACAGAGCCGCGGCGTCAACGGTGACGTTGGGACGGGCTTCATAGACCACCAGGATGACGCCGAACGGCACGCGCACCTTCTGGATCTCCAGCCCCTCCGGCGTCCGCCATCCTTCGACCACCTCGCCGACCGGGTCCGCCAGCGCCGCGATGTCGCGCAGGCTGTTCGCGACCCCGCGCAGACGCGCCTCGTCGAGCAGCAGGCGGTCTATGAGGGCGGGAGAGAGTCCGTTCTTGCGCCCGTCGGCGATGTCGCGGGCGTTCTCCTCGAGGATCTCGGAACTCCGCCGCTCGAGGGCCTCGGCCATGGCCGACAACGCCCGGTTCTTCTGAGCAGCGTTGGCCGCGGCCAGGACATGCGAGATCTTCTTGGCGTTAGCCGCCAGCTCCCTGGTCTTCAACACACCTCCAAATCCGCTAGCACACCGGAACCATGTAGTCTCTGTGGATCGCCTCCGCGGCTGACTGAGGCAGCAGTTCAGCCACCTGGTTGCTGTGGAGGCCCTTCACGCGGTCCAAGTCTTCCCTAGAATAGCTGACCACACCCTTCGCCAGCTCCATCCCGTCCTCTCCCACCACCAGGACGGCATCTCCGGCGCCGAACTCGCCCTCCACTCCGATCACGCCGACGGGCAGTAGGCTGCCTTTATCCTGCTGTAGAGCTTTGACGGCCCCCGCATCGACGATGACCCTACCTCGGGCGGGCTTGCCGTAGAGCAGCCACAGCTTGTAGTCGGGCAACCCCAACGGACGGGGGACGAACCGTGTCCCCACCTCGGCGCCCTCCAGGCACTCCTTGAGCACGCCGGGGCGCGTGCCCCGCGCGATGATGGTCTCCACTCCCCCGCTGGTCGCGATACGAGCGCTGTTCACCTTGGTACCCATGCCCCCGGAGCCCAAGGGACCGATGGCCCCGATGTGCACGCACTCCAACTCACTGGGGTCTTCCACGAGGGTGATGAGACGAGCGGTGCCGTCCTCGCGGGGATCGGCCGTGTACAGGCCATCGGTATCGGTCAGAAGCACCATGAGGTCGGCCTTCACCAGCAGCGCCACCTGCGCCGCCAGGGAATCGTTGTCGCCGAAGCACAGCTCGTCGGTGGCTGTGGTGTCGTTCTCGTTGATGATCGGTACCACTTTCCAGTCGAGCAGGCGGTTGAGCGTGTTGCGGGCGTTGAGATACTGTGTCCGGGCGGCCACGTCGAAGGCTGTCAGCAATACTTGCGCCGTCACCACATTCTCGTGGGCGAAGAGCTCGGTGTAGATGCGAAAGAGCCGCCCCTGGCCCACCGCCGCGGCCGCCTGCAGATCGACCACCTCGGTCGGACGGCGCTTGAACCGCAGCACCCCCATGCCCGACGACACAGCGCCGGACGACACCAGGAGCACGCGGTGCCCCTGTGCGTGGAGCTCGCATATCTCGGCGACCAAGCCCGCCACCGGCGACAGTCGGAAGGTTCCCCGCTTGCTGGTCAGCGTGCTGGACCCGATCTTGACGACCATCGTCTTGCCTGAGCGTTTGCCTGCCACAGCCGTCCTTACTCGAACTCGAAGGCGTAGCCCTCTATGTCTACATCGTCCCCCGGTTGAGCACCCCGTGCCCGTAATGCAGCATACACCCCCAACCGGTCGAGACGCTCGCCGACGTAGCGGCTGGCCTCGTCGTCGGTGAGGTCGAACCTGCGCACCAACCGGCGGACCGCGTCTCCCCGCACGACGAAGCCGTTCTTCTCCCGCCGCACCAAGAAACCGGACTCGTTGAGCCCCGATGGCCGGTAGACTACGTGGCCGTGGCCGCCCTCCTCCGTCTGCGGCACGAGTGCGGAGGAAGCCCACACGCCTTCGCCGACCTCCGCGGAAGCGTCCTCGGTCGCTCGCAACTCGCGCAGGAGCGGGCCCACCCAATGGAGCAAGGCCCCGAGACCGGCCCCCGTGGCCGCCGACACGGGCCAGACCAACTGTCCGGCGAGCGGGGCATCTTCTCCCACCACGTACGTGAAGGCCGGATGTCCACTCTGCCGAAGCTGCTCTACCTCAGCGATGAACACCTCGCGGAGTTCCTGCACGACGGCGGCCGGCACCGCGTCTATCTTGTTGAGCACCACCACCTGGGGCTTGCCGGCCAAGATCGCGGCATGGGCGTCCAACTCGGTAAGGATGGTGCGAAAGCCGGCCAGCGGCTCGGTGTCGTAGTAGCCGGTGGCGTCGACCACGTGCAGCAACAGCCGGCAGCGCTCCAAGTGAGCGAGAAACTCGTGCCCCAGACCCACCCCCTCGCTGGCGCCCTCCAACAGCCCGGGGACATCAGCCAGGGTGAACACGTCGCCATCCCCCGACCAGTCGACGACGCCCAGCATGGGCTCCACGGTGGTGAACGGATAGTCCGCCACCTTCGGCTTGGCGTTCGACAGCCGCCGCAGCAACGACGACTTACCCGCGTTGGGCAGGCCGGCCAACCCCGCGTCGGCGATGAGTTTCAGCGAGAGACGGAGCCACATGCTCTCGCCCTCTTCGCCCAGTTCGGCGAACTTCGGCGCCTGACGAACCGAATTGACGAACCGGGCGTTACCGTGACCGCCAAGGCCGCCCTGGGCGACCGTCACCTGCTCTCCCGGGTGCACCAGATCGGCGAGCAGCACGCCGCCCTCAGGTTCGCCGCCCTGCAAGCTGATACCATCGACTGCCCCGTCGTCGCCCTCTACGCTGCCGTCCTCGGCCCCGGTGATCGGTTCAACGCGCACCTGGGTTCCAAGAGGCACGGCAATGATGACCGTCTCTCCGTTCGCCCCGTGCTTGCGGGCCCCGTGCCCGGGTTCGCCGGCGCCGGCCTTGAAGTGGATCTTGTGGTTGAAGAGCTGCAGGTCGCGCAGTTGCGCATCGGCGACGAATATCACATCGCCGCCACGGCCCCCGTCTCCCCCGTCGGGGCCGCCCCGCGGAACGTGCTTCTCCCTACGAAAAGAAACGCAGCCGTTCCCGCCGTTCCCAGCCGCCACGTGGATCTTTGCATGATCGAAGAACATGGGCGACTCCGGATGCCGGCGAGCCCGACTGCGGACTCTCTACCGAGCGCTACTCGGTGATAATGCTTATGAAACGCCCCGCCTTGCGCGCGGTGAAGGCCACGCGGCCGGCAGCTTTGGCGAACAGAGTGTCGTCGGAGCCCATGCCCACGTTTTCACCGGCACGGAACCGACTGCCCCGTTGCCTCACCAGGATGGCTCCAGCCTTCACATCCTCGCCGGCGAACGCTTTGACACCCAGGCGCTGGGCGTTGGAATCGCGGCCGTTCCTGGAACTGCCGCCGCCTTTCTTGTGTGCCATAACCCGATCCTCCCTACGCGATCTTCTTCACTTCGAGGCGGGTGAGCGCCGAGCGGAAACCGGCCTTCTTGCGCCAGCCCCGCTTGGGCTTGAACCTCGAAATGGTGATCTTGGGTCCACGGAAGTGCTCGACCACGTTGGCGGTCACTTTGGCCACATCGTCCTTACCCGCCAGACGGAGATCGCTCCCGTCCGAAACGAGCAGAGCGCGCAACTCGACCGTCGCCCCTTCGGCGGCGGCGAGACGGTCGACCACGACCTCCCGGCCCTCTTCCACCCGGTACTGCTTGCCGCCGACTTCGACGATGGCGAACATCCCGA
>JAFGIH010000793.1 GCA_016929985.1 Thermoleophilia bacterium
CCCCCGGGCGAACCCGTCCACGTCGTTGCGATGCCCCCACAGCATGTCGAAATCCACCAGGTTGGTCATCAACAAGCCTTCGTCGAACGGCAATCCACGCGACCGCCCCGCGACCAGATCCTGCACAAGCGCGAGGTTCTCGTCATTCGAGCCCACTTTCACAGCCCGGGAGACGCCCCGCCCTACGAAGACCTCGCTGATCTTGCCAAGAGCCAGCACCGGGACTCCGGCCTGGTGCAGCAGGTCCAAGTACAAAGGACCCGGTGGGTCCAATGAGTAGTCCCGCCGGTCCTTGGTTCGCACAAAGCTCCCCGGCGGTCCCATGAATGGTCGAGCGATGACCCGGGCCACCGCATGTCTGCCCGAGAGTAACTCGCGGGCGATCTTGCACCACGAGTACAACTGCTCCAAAGGCACGACATCTACATGAGACGCGATCTGGAACACGCTGTCGGCCGACGTGTAGACGATCGGTTTGCGCGTCGCCAGATGCTCCTTGCCCAGTTCGGCGATGATGGCCGTCCCCGAGGCGGGCTTGTTGCCGAGTACCCCCACACCGATGCGCCGAGTGAACGGCTTGATGATCTCGTCGGGGAACCCGGCCGGATAGGTTGGAAAAGGGTCAGGGCTCACCAGGCCCATGTGCTCCCAGTGGCCTACTGTGGTGTCCTTGCCGGCCGAGCGCGGAGCAAGCCGCCCCGGCAGGCACAGCGGCTGGGGCTCGGGCGGCACACCCAGTGTCGGTACGATGTTGCCAAGACCGCAACGTTCGAGGAAGGGAAGCCTGAGAGGGACGATACGGCTCAGATTGCCAAGCGTATCCGCACCGGCATCACCGTACGCCGCTGCATCGGGCAGGGCGCCCACTCCTACACCGTCCAAGACGACGAAGATGAACCGGCCCATGCTTTGTCACTCCACCCGCGCCCGAGGGTGAGCCTCTCGGTAGACCTTCTGCAGATGCGCAGCCGTCACATGAGTGTATATCTGCGTTGTGGAGAGATCCGCGTGGCCCAGCATCTCTTGGACGGCGCGCAGGTCGGCGCCTCCTTCGAGCAGGTGTGTAGCGAAGGAGTGGCGCAGGGTGTGGGTGGAAACGTCCTCAGGCAGGCCCGCCAGACGCACATAGTGCTTGACTATGAGATGCAACCCCTGCCGTGACATGCGGCGCCCCCGGTTGTTCAAGAAGAGCTCCGGGGCCTTGAGCCTGCCGGCGCTTCCCAGAGCCGGTCTCCCTCGTTGGTTATAGGCCGTAAGGGCCTCGCAGGCCATGCGCCCCAGCGGTACCACGCGTTCCTTGTCTCCCTTGCCCACGGTGCGGACGAAGCCGACCTCCAGATCGAGGTCCTGCAATCGGAGACTGAGGACCTCCGAGGCGCGCAGCCCGGCGCCGTACAACGTCTCGAGAAGGGCTCGGTCGCGCAGCCCCAGAGGATCGGCCTTGGGGAGGGCCAGCATCCGCTCCACCTCTTGGATGCTCAGGGTGCGCGGAAGTCGCGAGTCAAGCCGGGGGCCGGCCAAGTTCCGGGAAGGATCGGAGGCCAGGTCTCCGTCCAACACGGCCCACTTGTAGAACGAACGGACTGCCGCGGTCTTTCTCGCACGCGTGGAGGGTCGCCAAGAGCCTGCAACCAGGAAGGAACGGATATCTTCGGCTGAGGCTTCACGGAGGTCGACGCCTCTCCCCGCGAGGTGATCGGCGAACTGACGCAGGTCGCGGGCGTACGCCTCCACCGTCCGTTCCGAGAGCCCCTTCTGCAAACGCAGGGCCCGAAGGAAGGAGACCACCGACGGGTCTTGCCCAGACAAGAAGGTCATCCGACAAGACTCCTATGCGCCGCTACGTATACTCGATAGGCAGGACGTACTCAAGCGGGAAATACGCGCAGCCGGTCGCTTCTGCGACCTCTCGCATCGTCACCTTGCCCTCCATGACGTTCACTCCCCGGGCCAACGCCGGGTCGGATCGCGCCGCTTCCACCGCGCCCTTCTCAGCGATGGCCAGGATGTACGGCAGAGTGACGTTGGTAAGGGCCAACGTGGAGGTGATGGGCACAACCCCCGCCATGTTGTCCACGCAGTAGTGGATGACCCCGTGCTTGACGTAGGTGGGATCACGGTGGCTGGTGGTATGCGACGTGGCAACACACCCACCCTGATCGACGCTCAGGTCGACTATCACCGACCCGGGCTGCATCCCCTGCACCACCTCCTCGGCCACCAGGACCGGCGTCTTCGCCCCGGACACCAGTATGGCGCCTATGACCAGATCGGCCCGCGCCACCTCGTCCTCGATGGTGAGCTGGTTGCTGTGCAGAGTCTGGACCCCAGGATGCTCTCGCTGCATGTCGGCGAGTACGTCCACGTTGATGTCGAGTATCTTCGTATGAGCGCCCATTCCGGCAGCGATGGCCGCGGCGTTTCTCCCCGCGATACCGGCGCCTAGTATGACCACGTTCGCCGCCTTGACACCCGTCGCGCCGCCCAACAGCTTGCCCTTGCCTCC
>JAFGIH010000794.1 GCA_016929985.1 Thermoleophilia bacterium
CTCCCGGAAGGGCTGATGACCACGACCACGGCGGTCGGCGCCGGGACGACGGATCCCGCTGGGGCGACCACCACGGTGACCATCTCCCCGGTCAGCACCACGACTGTGCCGGGCGGCGGCGTGGTTTCCACGACATCGACATCTCGCGCACCCCGCTCCACGACCACCACTACTGAAACCAAACCGGTGTTCACCGCCGAGGACCCGTTGCGCATATTGGTGGCAGGCGATTCTCTGTCGGTCATGATGGGCTACGGCCTCATGAGGCAGGTGGAGGCCAATCGCGCCATCAAGGTGGAGATGGTCACCAAGGTCAGCTCGGGCCTTTCTCGGCCCGATTTCTATGACTGGCCCAAGGTGATGACCGAGAAAGTGGCCGAGTACCGCCCGCATGTGGCGGTGATCCTTTTCGGCGGCAACGACAAGCAGCCCATCCATGTGGGAGCCAAGTCGCTGCAATCGTTCTCCGAGGAATGGAAGAGCGAGTACTACCGGCGCATCTGGCGGTTTCTCGACATCATCACCGACTCCGGAGGCGAGGCCATCTGGATGGGGCTTCCTATCATGCGCAGTGATAGGTTCGCCGAAACCTGCCGCACTCTCAACGAGATGTACAGCGTGGTCTGCGAGTACCACGACGGTGCGACCTATATCGACGGTTATTCGATCTTCATGGACGAGAATGGTAAGTACAATAAGTATCTGGTCGATTCGACAGGCGAACGCCGGCTGATGCGGGCCGATGACGGCATCCATCTGTCGAATGCCGGAGGCGACCGGCAGGCCGAGGCGGTGATGGAGGTCCTGCTCGAGTCGTACCAACTGGAGCCGTAGCGGGCGGAGCGGATGCCCGCCCTGACTCATGCTAGACTTCCGCGGTTTGGATTCGTGAGGAAGGCCATTCGAGGTGATCGACGTTCGGCTCTATGCACATCTCCCGGAAGCCGCCACGGCTCCGGGATCACAACGTGGCAAGGCTGAGTTCCATATAGAAGCTCGGCCTGGCCTGACCGTACGAGATGTCATCAAGGAGGTGGGCATCCCGTCTGAAGCGGTGTTCATCGTCATGGTGAACGGTGAGCGCCTCGATCTTGACGCGTATCTTGCCGACAGAGACCGCCTTGGTTTGTTCCCGGCCGTCTCGGGCGGCTGACCCACTACCCGTTCCCCTACCGGAGGCCCTGTCATGCCCGTAGCCAAGAAGATCGCCGAAGCGGCCCAGCATTCGTCCTGGATCAGGCAGATGTTTGAAGAGGGCGCCCGCCTGGCCGCGACCCACGGCCGCGACAAGGTCTTCGATTTCAGCATCGGCAACCCTAATCTGGAGCCGCCGGCCGAGTTCCAGCGTGTCATCGAAGAACTGGTGCGCGATCCTGCGCCGGGTCTTCATGGCTACATGTCAAACGCTGGATACGCGTTCGCCCGGTCGGCCGTGGCGGCCTTCCTGGCACAAGAGCAGGGCGTGCCGACCACCGGTGACCACGTGGTTATGACTGTGGGGGCCGGGGGGTCGCTCAACGTGGTGCTCAAGACCGTTCTGGACCCGGGAGACGAGGTCATCGTCCCAAGGCCGTACTTCATGGAATACGACTACTACGTCGATAACCACGGAGGCGTCCTCAAGCCGGTCGACACCACGCGCGACTTCCAACTGGACGTCGACGCCATCGAAGCGGCCATCGGCAGTAAGACGAGGGCGGTTCTCATCAACTCCCCCAATAATCCAACGGGGCGCGTCTATCCCGAATCGGCGGTCCGCGCCTTGGGAGAACTCCTCGAACGCCGGTCGCGAGAGAACGGCCGGCTCATCTATCTCGTCGCCGACGAACCGTATCGCCGGATCGTCTACGATGGCGTTCGGGTGGCGCCCATCATGCAGGCCTATGCAGGCACCATCATCGCCTCGAGCTACTCCAAGGAGCTCTCCCTGGCGGGAGAGAGGATCGGGTTCGTGGCGGCGAATCCGGCCATCCCCGAGATCGGCCTGGTCATGGAAGGGCTTGTCATGGCCAACCGGATCCTCGGCTTCGTCAATGCTCCATCGCTCATGCAGCGAGTGGTTGCGAGGTTGCAGGGCGTGTCCGTGGATGTGGCTCCGTACAAGCGCAACCGCGACCTGCTCTGCCGGGGATTGACCGAGGCGGGGTTCGAGGTCGTCAAACCCGAGGGGGCTTTCTACCTCTTCCCACGCTCGCCCATGGAGGACGATGTGGCCTTCTGCCGGGAGATGCAGAAACACCTGGTGCTCGTGGTGCCGGGCCGGGGCTTCGGGCTGGCGGGTCACTTCCGCGTGGCCTACTGCGTTGCCCCGGAGGTCGTGGACGGGGCTCTGCCGGCGTTCCGGGAAGTCGGAGCGCACTACTTTGGGACGCGGGGCGGCCGTTCCCTGTAACTCAGCCTGTCGGGCGGGGGATACCGCCTATAATGGGACGGACCAAGCAGCTGGGCGGTAGTCTGGGACGACCGAGCCAAGGGGCGGATCGTGAAGTACGTGATAGTGATCATCGACGGGGCCTCAGGATGGCCGACAAGTGCCCTCGAAGGGCGGACGGCGCTTGAGGCTGCCCATACTCCCAACCTTGACCGGTTGGCCCAGGAGGGTTCGGCGGGCATGGTGGACAACGTTCCTCCGGGCATGGAGCCATCGAGTGCTATCGCGTGCATGAGTGTGATGGGTTTCGATCCGACGGCATACTACGCCGGGCGGGGTCCCATCGAGGCCATGGCCATGGGTATCGGGCTCGAGCCGGGCGAGGTGGCGATGCGATGCAACTTCGTTACGGTGCTCGATGGGAAGATGGCCAGCTACTCTGCCGGCAATATCAACTCTGAGGAGTCGACGCAGCTCGTCGCCGCGCTGCGCGAGGGTCTGGGTGATGCCTTCCAAGGTGACTTCGACGGAGCCGGCGCCGAACGCGCCGGGTCGGCATCTCGCAGGGCCCGCATGGCCTTGTATGCCGGAGTGGGGTTTCGGCAGATCCTGACTGTGCGAGACGGAGCTGAACTGCTGGTCACCAGCTTCACCACTCCGCACGATATCGCCGACCGGCCTGTCGCCGGCTATCAACCGGTGGGGCCGGGGGCGCATCTCGTCGGTGATCTCATGGAGAGGTCAAAGGGGATCCTTGCCGGACACCCCGTGAACGAGGCCCGCATTGCCCGCGGGGAGTTGCCGGCGACCCAGATCTGGCTGTTCTGGCCCGGCACGCGGCCCGCGGAGATGCCCACCTTCTCTGGGATATACGGCGGGCGGCGGGCGGCGATGACCTCGGGGGTGGATCTGCTGAGGGGCCTGGCCATCCAGACCGGGATGGATGTCTTGACCGTCCCAGGTGTCACCGATCGCGGCGACAACGACTACCGGGCGCAGATGGCGGGCGCCTTGGAGGCATTGGACGATCACGACGTGGTGTTCGTTCACGTGGAAGCTCCCGACGAGGCGTCCCACTCGGGCGACGTCGCGGGCAAGGTGCGGGCCATCGAGCAGACCGACAGACTGATA
>JAFGIH010000795.1 GCA_016929985.1 Thermoleophilia bacterium
ACCGCGACGAACAACCTCTGTTGTACGTCCCGAGCCTCGTCCATGGTCGCTATTCCTCCTTCGCCTTCGCGAGGATCCTCTTGCCGTCGGGCCCCGTGCTACCCCGCAGGCTTTTCCAAGCCTTGACGAAGTAGTCGATGCCGCTCAGCACGGTCAGCGCCAACATCACCACGACGAAGTACCAGGTGACGTGGTGCCCACCCCATGTCCACTCCCACTTGAACAGCCGCGGCGTGATGATCAGGGCCGCCAGAGTGAACATCTGCGCGAAGGTCTTGACCTTGCCCCATTTGCTCGCGGCGATGACCACGTTCTCCACAGCGGCCACCATGCGCAGGCCGGACACGGCTAACTCCCTCGCGATGATAACCATAGCAATCCAGGCGGACAGGTGACCGCGACCACTGTCTTCACCGAACTGCACGAGGCACAACAGAGCTGCGATGACCAGCAGCTTGTCCGCCAGCGGATCGAGGAAGGCGCCCATTACCGTCGTCTGGTGCCACCGCCGGGCCAGGAACCCATCGACGAAGTCGCTGAGCGACGCAACCACGAACACACAGAGAGCGACGATGTCCCCGCCCGGTACCTCCACCAGAGCGAACACCATGAATATCGGGATCATGGCGATCCTGAAGATGCTTATGGAATTGGGCAGATTAGGACGCATCGCAGACTCCCACCAAGTCGTATCCCACGGCAGCGGTCACCGTCACCTCCACTATGTCACCTACGGCTGTGCCGCGGGGCATCTCTCCCTCGATGTACGTCACACCGTCCACCTGAGGAGCCTGCCCGGAGACGCGCCCCACCGCCGCAACGCCGTCCCCAGTCTCCTCGGGGTCGAGCGAGTCGACCATGACCTCGACGAACGTTCCCACCATACGTTGATGTTTCTGCTCCGCTAAGGACATCAGCAACTCGTTCAAGCGGTTGAGCCGGTCGACCGCCACCGATCGCTGCACCCGCGGCCTCAGCTTCTCAGCCCCGGTGCCCTCCTCGGGACTGTATACGAGCCCTCCCGCGTAATCAAACTCAGCCTGCCGGACGAAGTCCAGTAGATGCTCGAACTGGTCCTCGGTCTCGCCCGGAAACCCCACGATGAGAGACGAGCGCAGCGCGACGTCGGGCATCATCCGGCGGGCTCTCTCGAGGAGGTCCACGTACGCCTGTCCATCGCCCCAGCGCGCCATGCGCCGCAGGACGTCGGGATGCGAGTGCTGGAAGGGTATGTCCAGATACCGGCAGAGCTTGGGTTGAGCCGCCATGCGCCGCAGAAGCGAGTCGGTGACACGCTCGGGTTGCAGGTACATGACCCGCAGCCTGGCCACCCGCTCATCCGCAGCCAGAAGATCGACCAACCCCGCAAGGTCGAGCTCGCCGTCGGCCCACCTCGTGGTGTCCTGTCCGACCAGAACAAGCTCGCGCGCTCCCTCGGAAAGGCAGGCTCGGGACTCGCGGAGGATCTCCTCAGTGCTGAGCGACTGATACGGTCCCTTGATGGCCGGGATGGCACAGAAGGTGCAGGGCTCGTCGCAACCGTCGGAGATCTTGATATAGGCCCACGACGAAGGAGCTCCCACCACCGGCGACGGCAACGGCTCGGCTGCGCCTGCGTCGGCGGGTGATCTCCTCTCGCCAGCCGGTGTGCCTCCGGACAGCAGGCGGATGAGCCCCTCTTCGTCTGGTCCACCGGCCAGCCCGAACCAGCCCGCGACCTCGGAAATGCCCTCGCGCAACTCCGCGCGGTAGCGTTCCACCAGACAGCCCATCGCCAGTACGGTCTTCCCCGGATAGGAGCCGCAGGCCTCAAGGATGGCGCCGATCGACTCCTCCTTGGCCTCCTGGATGAATCCGCAGGTGTTCACAACGATATGTGTCGCCTGCTCGGGGTCGTCCACCACGGTCACTCCGGCCGAGACGAGCGAGCGCATCAGAGTCCGGCTGTCCGCCTCGTTCTTCGGGCAACCCAGGGTATGGATGTACAGGCGTGTAGCCGGGGCGAGGGGGGTCCCCATCCTACTGGACGGGCTCTATGCCGGTCTCTGTGACTACGAATTCGCCCGCCTCGCCATTCAGGGCCACCGAGGCGCCGTTGATCTTCACAGCCAGAACCGTAGGATCGCCCACCCTCATCCAGTAGCGCTTGGAACTGTCGAACGTCTTTTCTCCTCCGGCGGACAGAGTGCCGGCGTAGAGCTGCGCTCCGGCCTCGCTGTCTTCGAGCACCACCAGCCAGCACTTCTTCTCTGTGACGTTGAGCCACAGCGTGACGTTCTCCCCGCTGGTGACCACAACCGGCGCCGTCGTGGAGGGTCCACCCGCGCTCACCGTGGTGGTGGTATCGTCGGTTCCGGCCACCGTCGTGCCGCCTTCGGCCACGGTGAGACTGTCCGGGCTGATAGTGGCGGCATCTTGACGCCCCCAGTCCGAGGTCAGCCACGCCACGAGGATCACGGCTATCACGGCCAGAGCCCCCACGAGCGCGAAGCCCCGCTGGGTCCGCTGCGTCCTGCGCCTCTGGCGCTCGGCGATGGTGCGCGAGCGGGTGTGCTGTACAACGGTCTCCCGCCGCAGGCCGGACGGCTCCTCTTTGCGGAGGCCGCGGCTGCGCCCATACTCATCCACCAGACCGTCTGCGTCCAATTTGAGGTACCCCGCGTACGTACGCAAGAAAGCCTTGACGTACGTAGGCCCAGGCATGACCTCGAAGTCATCCTCTTCCAGGGCTTCCAGATACTTAGCCCTGATCTTGGTGGCGTCTTCGACGTCTCTGATGGTGAGGCCCTTGCGGATCCGAGCCTCGCGGAGGGTGTTTCCTATATCCGACACGGCGTGGAATCTACCATCATCGAGGATGGTTTCCAAGGCGGAGCAGCCTCAGCGACGCCTCGGAGTCAGTCGGCCTCGTCCTCGTCCGGCGGGACCTCCTCCGCGCGAAGCACCGCGAGCACGTGCTCGGCGTCGTCGGCATCCACCATGATCTGGCGGGGTTTGCTGCCCTCCCACGGACCCACGATACCCCGCCGCTCCAGCATGTCGATCAGCCGGCCCGCCCGCGTATAGCCGACACGCAAACGGCGCTGCAGCATTGAGACCGAGGCGCTCCCGGTCTCGATGACCAGTTGGGCCGCGTCGGCGAGCAGGTCGTCGGAGTCGGGGTCGAGGAGGTCGTCGTCGCTGCCTTTCTTGGACTCCGTCGGGCGCTGCAGGAGCTCCTCCCGGAACTCGGGCTCGGCCTGATGGCGCCAGTGGTTCACGAGGATGGCTATCTCCTCCTCGGTGATGTAAGCCCCCTGTACGCGCTCCAGATGGCTGGAACCCAGCGGTTTGAAGAGCATGTCGCCCTGTCCCAGGAGCGTCTCCGCCCCGTTGACGTCGAGGATCACCCGGGAGTCGGTCTGACTGGAGACCGCAAAGGCGATGCGCGAGGGGATGTTGGCCTTTATCATGCCGGTGATGACGTCCGCCGACGGACGCTGGGTCGCGACCACCAAATGGATGCCCACCGCCCGCGACTTCTGGGCCAGGCGGATGACGTAGTCTTCGACCTCCTGCGGCGAAGCCATCATGAGGTCGGCCAACTCGTCTATGACGATGACGATGTACGGCACCGGCCGTTCGCCGCGCCGCGCCCGCAGCTTGTTCATCTCGGCGAGGTTGCGGGTGTGGTCCAACTCCATGAGCTCGTAGCGGTCTTCCATCTCTTTGACCACGTTGTGAAGCACGCCCGCGGCGTCCTTCATGTTGGTCACCACCGGCACGAGCAGATGCGGGATGCGGTCGTAGTGCGACAGCTCCACCTTCTTGGGGTCGATCATGATCATCCGCACCTGTTCCGGGGTGCTCCGTAGGAGGATGGACGAAACCAGACAGTTGACGCAGCCGCTCTTGCCCGAACCGGTCGTGCCGGCGATGAGCAGGTGCGGCAGCTTGGTGAGGTCGGCGTAGACCGCCTTGCCGGAGATATCTTTGCCCAGCCACACCATCAGCGGCCCCGCCGACTTGGGGAACTCCCGGTAGATATCGCCCAGAGTCACGAAGTCAGGCTGATGGTTGGGGATTTCCACCCCCACCGCCGACTTGCCGGGTATCGGCGTCAGGATACGGATCTCGGTGGTGGCCAGAGCATAAGCCAGGTCGTCCTTGAGAGACGAGACCTTGGCCACCTTGGTCCCTGGCGCCAGCTGCAACTCGTAGCGCGTCACGCGAGGTCCGACCACCATGCCGACCACCCGGGCTTCCACCCCGAACTGCGACAGCGCCCCGAGGAGCACGGAGGCCGTGTCGCGCTGACCGCCGTCGTGCCCCGCTGTTGGCGGTGTGCTCTTGTGGAGCATGTCTGTCTCGGGCAGGATGTAGACCGGTTCAGTCACAGGCAGTTCGGTCTGCCGGGGCTTCCTGGCCAAGCCGGGAAGGGTGGCCTGACCGTCTTCGTCAAGGTCGTCGTCGCCGTCCTGGTCTTCACCGGAGTCTGCCGTCGTTGGCGACGGCCCTGCCCCGTGGTCTCTCGCCACTACGGCGGCCGCGAACTCCGCGCTGCCGCCCGTCCCTACTGAGACCCCAGCCCCCGGCGAGGGCCCGGTCGCCACCGGCACGGAGTTGACGGCGGCTCCTGCTCGCGCGGCCGTATCGTAGATGTCGGAGAATGCCTCGGCGCCATCCAGCACGCCGTTCCCCCTCCTCAGTATCGTCGTCTGGTCGATGACGGCCGCGGTCTCAGAGGTATCCCGTGAGCTTGCCCATTCGTCAAAGGCGTCGCCAAACGGGCTATGTGGCGCGGAGCTGGTTTTAGCCTTGGAAGCCGCCTCTGCGTCCCCCGCGGTGAAATCGATCGGACCCAGATGGGGCGCAGGGCCCGCGGGTCGCCCGAAATCAAGGGGTCGTGGAGATACGGCGCCGTCTGCGCGGCCGACGTCTTCGCGTAGCCTGGTCATCACGGCGCTGCGTTCGGCCGTCGTCTTGACGGCCTGTGCGGCTCTGTGGCTCCGCCTGCCCAACCAGCGCGCGGTGACGCCGGTCACCATACCGAAACCCACCAGTTCGAGGATCCACCCGATGATGCCGACCCCCACGACGCCCATCAAACCATGCACGCCGGCGTAGAACGCCTCGCCCAAGGCTCCCGCGCGCGACTCGAAGTCAAACCGCATGAAGAGGTCGGCCCCGTGATCGCCGAACGGCGGCACCGCGCCGCCCATCAGCAGAAAAAGGCCGACGAGGAACACGATGGCGCCCCAGAAACGCTGTGAGCGCCGGAGCTTGGTCCCCAAGACAGTCGTGACCCCTATGGCGATAAGCACGAGCGGCACCAGGATGGCCAGCTTACCGAACGCGTACACGAGGCCGGTGCCGACGCCCCGGCCTACGACGCCACCCTTGTCGCTGGCCAGGATAGCGAACAACAGAAACGCAGCGATGCCAAACAACACCAGAGCCACGAGTTCCCGCGTCCGTTCGGAGCGTGAATGCCAGGGCGCTTTCTTGCCCCCGGCGCCGCGCGTCGCGGGCCGCGCCGTCTTTGCGGACTTCGCCGGCGCCTTCACTGCCGTACCGCCGCCCCGTCTGCTGCTCTGGCGCGTGGTCGCGGCCATGATCAGCCGTCCTCCATCGCGCTACACCTCGACGATCATTGGCAGGACCATCGGTCGCCTGCCGGACTCTTTGCGCAGAAACTTCTGCAGCACGTCGTGCACGCGGTTCTTCACCAACCCCAGATCGGTCACCTGCCGAATCTCTTCCGACGCCAGGGTCGCGGTCACCAGCTTCTTGGCCTCCTCGGTCAGCTCGTCCAGCTCCCCAGAGTGAGCCAGCCCTCGGAACAGCACCTCGGGCTCACCGATCATCTTGCAGTCTTGAGCGCTCCGCACCACCACGACCATGACAAGACCGTCCGTCGCCAGATGCTGGCGGTCCCGTAGAATCAGCTCGTGAAAGTCGCCCATGGCCATGCCGTCCACCAGGATCATGCCGGCCTGTACCTGTCCCGTCACTTCTGCGTGGTCGGGGGTCAACTCGAGGACGTCGCCGTTCTCCATGAGGAACACGTGATCTTCGGGGATACCGGTGGCCTTCGCCAACTCCGCGTGGAAATAGAGATGGCGGTGCTCCCCGTGGATAGGCACGAAATACTTGGGCCGCACCAGGTTCAGCATCACCTTCAGCTCCTCGGCGGCGCCATGTCCGGACACATGCACCCCGGCGGACGACTGGTAGATGACGCGCGCGCCGGCGGCGAACAAGCGGTCGATGGTCCGGTTCACGCTGGTCTCGTTGCCCGGCACCGGCCGTGCAGAGATGATCACCGTGTCGCCCTTCATGATCTCCACCGATGGATGATCGCGGGCCGCCATGCGCGCCAATGCCGACAGGGGCTCCCCCTGGCTGCCCGTAGACAGCACCGTCACGCGGTCGGGCGGCAGCAGGGCGACATCGTGGGGCTTCACTATGAGACCGTCAGGCACCGTGAGGTAACCCAGATTCGAGGCGATGTTGACGTTCTTCACCATGCTCCGCCCGATGATGGCCAACGACCGGCCATGCCTGGCCGCAGTATCCATGACCTGCTGGATGCGATGGATGTGACTGGCGAACGACGCCACGATGATGCGCCCCTCCGCCAGGGCGAAGATGCTGTCGAGCTTCTTGCCGACACCTCGCTCGGGGCTGGTGAACCCCGGGGAGTCGGCATTGGTGCTGTCGGAGAGCAGCAGCAGCACACCGTCGCGCCCCAACTCTGCAAAACGCTGCATGGCGGTGGGACGGCAGTCGATAGGGGTCTGGTCGAGTTTGAAGTCACCGGTGTGGACAACGGTGCCCACCGGAGTGTGGATGCCCAGTCCCACCCCATCGGGGATGCTGTGCGAGACTTCCAGGAACTCGATGCGGAACGGTCCGAGCTCCAGAGCCTTGGCCGGGGACACTTCGTTCAGCGTGGTCTTGCCCTGCAGCCCGTGCTCTCCCAGCTTGGAATTCAGCAGCCCCAAGGTCAGACGCGTGCCGTAGACGGGCACGTCGATCTCCTTGAGCAGATAGGGCAGAGCGCCCACATGGTCTTCATGACCATGCGTGAGGATTATCCCGAGCACCCGCTCTTTGTTCTCGACCACATACGAGAAGTCGGGCAGCACGAGGTCGATCCCCAGCATCTCGTCGTCGGGGAACATGAGGCCGGTGTCGATCACCACCAGAGCGCCGCCGTATTCCAGGACCATCATGTTCTTGCCGATGGCCCCGAGTCCCCCGAGGGGTATGACTTTCAACGATTCAGTCGTCACGGGCTGTAGAGAGAACCTCCGAGCGGACAGACAGGTTCTATAGGATGTTCTCCAGACCGACGACGAGTCCTTGAAGCCCGCGCACCCGCTTGACCGCCAAGAGGACGCCCGGCATGAACGATTCGCGAGACAGAGAGTCATGCCTGATGGTGAGCGTC
>JAFGIH010000796.1 GCA_016929985.1 Thermoleophilia bacterium
CCGCCGGGGATCAGCCGCTGCTCGACGATGTCCCGGCACAGTCGGATCTTGTCCCCGAGCGGAAAATGGTGGAAGACGTACGCCGAGACCACACGGTCGAAGGTGAGCGCCAGTTCGGAGGGCCAGCCGGCTCGCATGTCGTGCAGCACGAAGTGCCCTTCGGGGAGTTTGGCGCGGGCTTCGGCAAGCATCGCCTCAGAGAAGTCGGTGCCCCAGATCTCGCATCCCTGGGCCGCGAGCAGCACTGCGAGGTTGCCGGTCCCGGTACCGATGTCGAGCACCGACATGCCCTGGGTGGCGCCGGTGAGCGCGACGACCGTCTGCAAGACCTGCGCGTATCTCGCGAAGGGAAAGACGTCTTCTGCCGCGACATCGTGGTCGTAGGTGTGGGCCCAGTCGTCGAAATCGCCGGCGGGGTAGGGATCGGTCTGCGCCGTCAAGCTCTTGTGCTCCGTCGGCCTCAGCGACCTGGTGTGGGAATGACGAAGTAGACCGGTTCGCCCGAGCCCCCCCACTGCTTGGTGATCTGGTCGTCCGTACTATCAGTCGAGACGAGCTTCGCCGTGGATCCCAAGAGGTACTGGTAACCGCCGACAAACTCGCGCCGCTCATCATCAGGGCCAAGTTCGACGAAATCAGTGCCGTTCCACAGATAGGCCAGAGCAGAGGCGCCGAGCGGCCGCATCTCGGAGTTGAACTCGTACGCTGGAACGAACATGTAGAAGCCCCCGTAGCCCGCGGGCGAGAGCATGGCGATCATGTTCGAGACCTGGGCGAGATCCATGGCCTCGAAGATGGGTCTGCCGGGGCCGAGACTGCGGCTTCTCCATGAGTTGTCGGGCGCATAGATGGTCACGCCACCCACGAGCGGGTCGACATCGGGTGAGCTCCTGCCAGACAGGAACACCTGCAGGTGCTCTGCCTGAACGGTTGATGCCTTGATGACAGCCCGTGCGAGGCGGCCGGGCTCTGAGTACTCGAGGCGCATCGACTCCAGCGACATGGTAGATGGATCAGACTTTGCGGCTTCAGCGATGTCCCGCCATAACAGCGAGAGGCTGATCCCTGTGCCTGGTCGTTCCTCGAGTGTGACGTGGCGGGTGCCGTCGCCACAGCCGGCCGCGAGTGAAGACAGGAACACGGCGCCGATGGCAACCACGACTAGCATCGCCAAACAGGGCTGGGTTCGACCAGACCTCTGTTCATGTGCCGCGTTTGGCACGATCATCCCCCTGGGATCGACTCTCCCGCCACGCCAGCGTAGCAGCGGTCTGGATTATCGGTCAACACCGGATGGTCCCACTACAAGAAGGGGCGGCCTTGCGGCCGCCCCTTCTGTGCAAAGCGACTGTGTCGCCTGACTGGATGCTGACTATTGCTGGCGATGCTCCACCAAGTTGTCGACCACGGACGGATCGGCCAAGGTCGAGGTGTCGCCCAGGTCGCCGATCTCGTTGGCGGCGATCTTCTTCAGGATGCGGCGCATGATCTTGCCCGAGCGGGTCTTCGGCAGACCGGGGGCCCACTGGATGACGTCCGGAGTGGCGATGGGGCCGATCTCCTTGCGCACATGCTTGACGAGCTCCTTCTTCAGCTCATCAGTGGCTTCGACGCCGGCGTTGAGGGTCACGTAGGCGTAAATGCCCTGGCCCTTGATCGGGTGAGGCATACCCACCACGGCGGCCTCGGCCACGGTGTCGTGGCTGACCAACGCGGACTCGACCTCAGCCGTGCCCATGCGGTGTCCGGAGACGTTGATGACGTCGTCCACGCGGCCGGTGATCCAGTGATAGCCATCGTCGTCGCGGCGGCAGCCGTCACCCGTGAAGTACAGGCCGGGATACTGGATGAAGTAGGTCTCCTTGAAGCGCTGGGTGTCGCCGTAGACGCCGCGCATCATACCGGGCCACGGGCGGCGCATGCAGAGGTTGCCGACGCCCACGCCGGTGATCTCTTCGCCGTTCTCGTCGACCAGGACCGGCTCCACGCCGAAGAACGGCAGGGTGGCCGAACCCGGCTTGATGTTCATCGCGCCCGGGCACGGGGTGATGAGGAAGCCACCGGTCTCGGTCTGCCAGTAGGTGTCGACGATCGGGCAGCGTCCGCCGCCGATGAGTTCGTAGTACCACATCCAGACTTCGGGGTTGATCGGCTCGCCCACGGTACCGAGCACGCGGAGTGACGAGAGGTCGTGCTTGGTGACCCAGTCGTCACCCTCACGGGCGATGGCCCGCAGCGCGGTGGGGGCGGTGTAGAAGATATTGACCTTGTACTTCTCGACCACGGCCCAGAAGCGGTCGGGCTGCGGGTAGCTCGGGATGCCCTCGAACAGCACGCTGGTCGCGCCGTTGGCCAGAGGAGCGTACACGATGTACGTGTGGCCCGTGACCCACCCGATGTCGGCCGTGCACCAGTAGATCTGGTCCGGATGATAGTCGAACACGATCTCGTGTGTCATGGCGCCGTAGAGCAGGTAGCCGCCCGTGGTGTGCATGACGCCCTTCGGTTGGCCGGTGGAACCCGAGGTGTAGAGGATGAAGAGCGGATCTTCCGCGTCCATCTCTTCGCAAGGGCAGTCGGTGGTGATGTCGGAGGCGGCCAGCTCTTCGTGATACCAGGTGTCGCGGCCTGCCATGAATGGGACATCGGTACCGGTGTGCTTGACGACGATGCACTGGGTGACCGAGGGGCTCTCAGCCATGGCGGCGTCGGCGGAGGTCTTGAGCGGGGTGGGACGGCCACCACGCAGGCCCGTGTCAGCGGTGATCATGAGGCTGGCTTCGGCGTTGACGATGCGGTCACGGAGGGCTTCAGCCGAGAAGCCGCCGAACACCACGCAGTGAATGGCGCCGATGCGGGCGCAGGCCAGCATCGCGACGGGAAGCTCAGGGATCATCGGCAGATAGATGACCACCCGGTCGCCCCTCTTGACGCCCTTCTTCTTGAGGACGTTGGCGAACTTGGTGACTTCTTCCCATAGCTGGCGGTAGGTGATGGTGCGGGTCGATTCCGGGGAGTCACCCTCGAAGTAGTAGGCGACTTTGTCTGCCACCGGGGTGTCGAGATGACGGTCGAGGCAGTTGTAGGCCACGTTGAGCTTGCCACCCTCGAACCAGCGGACCTTGGCGTTGGCGAAGTCATGGCTCTGAACGGTGTCCCACTTCTTGAACCAGTGCAGCCGCTTCTCGGCCTCCTCAGCCCAGAATGCGTCGGAGTCTTCGAGCGACCGCCGGTACATCTCCTGGTACTGTTCCATGCTCGAAACCCACGCGGTCTTCTGGAACTCAGGCGATACTTCGATGATTTTCTCGAGAGGGGATTCGTTGGCCACTTCTTCCTCCGGTGCTACAGGTTTACTGACGACGAACTCAATCCGACCGAAGTCGGGTACTGAGCGCAAAACATACGTAGAATAGCACACTGAATGTTGCCGTTTGCCGCGGTGTGGAGGGGACGTCACGCGGCCCGGTGTGAGACAGTATGAGAGCGAGGATCGCGCGGGCGCGCGAGGACGCGTAGTGCGACGTCCGGCGAACGGTACGAAGGAGGACGGATGTTCATACAGATCTGCGGAGCTGCACGGGCGGTCACCGGATCGTGCTTTCTGGTGGAGGTGGGCGACACCCGCTTCCTGGTGGATTGTGGCATGCACCAGGGTGGAGATCGGGAGGAGGCTCTCAACTTCGAACGGTTCTCGTTCGACCCCGACGAGCTTGATTTCGTATTGCTCACCCACGCGCATATCGATCACTCTGGCAGGCTGCCGCGGCTGGTGAAACAGGGCTTCTCCGGCCCCATCTACGCTACGCCGGCGACCTGCGACTTGGTGGAGATCATGTTGTTGGACTCGGCCTATATCCAGGAGATGGAGGCCGAATGGCAGACGCGGAAGGCCCGTAGGGCCGGGCGGAAGGCCGCCGAGCCGCTTTACGACCAGGCTGATGCCCGTGAGACCCTCCCGCTGCTCAAGCCGGTCGAATACGGCAAGTCCAGGCAGGTAGCTCTCGGTGTGAACGTGGTCTTCCACGATGCCGGCCACATCTTGGGCTCCGCCTTGCTCGAGCTGGAACTCGAGGAAAACGGCGCAAAGGCCTCGGTCGTCTTCAGCGGTGACGTCGGCCAGCCCGATCAGCCCATCATCCGCGATCCGACCATCCTCGAGCACACTGACTACCTCGTCATGGAGTCCACCTACGGCGATCGCGTGCACGAGCGCAATGGAGAGCCGAAGGCTGAGCTGGCTGCCATCCTCAAAGACGCCAAGCGTTCCGGCGGCAACGTCATAATCCCGGCTTTCGCCGTGGGCCGCACACAGGAGATTCTCTACTTCCTCCGTGAGATCTTCGTCGAGACCGACTTGGACATGCCGGTCTACGTAGACAGTCCTCTCGCATCGCGGGCCACTGAGATCTTCCGTAGACACCGCGACGTATTCGACGAAGAAGCGTGGAAGATAGTGGGCGAGCCTGGTGGCATCTTCGATTTTCCCATGGTCAAGTACACCGAGAGCGCGGACGAATCCAAGAAGCTCAACGAGGAGAGAGGCGTCGTGATCATCTCTGCGAGCGGCATGGCCGACGCTGGGAGGGTCCGCCACCATCTGAAGCACAACCTGTGGCGTCCGGAGTCGCACGTTGTCATCGTCGGGTTCCAGGCCCAAGGCTCATTGGGCCGCCGCATCAAGGATGGCGCCGACAAGGTGCGCCTCTTTGGCGAGGACATAGCGGTCAAGGCACACATCCACGATCTCGATGGGCTGTCGGCCCACGCCGATCAGGAGCAGTTGCTGTCCTGGGCTTCAAACTTCAAGTCGCCCCGGCTGGTCATCCTGACCCACGGTGAAGAGACGGCGGTGCTGACGCTGAAGAAGCTGCTCGAGGACAAGCTGAACTTCAAGGTGGCGGTGGCCGACATGAACGAGGTCTTCGACCTAGCCAGGGCGCCGCGCCGCCGCCAATAGCGCTACCGGTGGCGGGAGGGCCATGATGCGAGCCATGCTGTTCGAGGAGGCCGGTAGGCCGCTCCGGCCGGCTGAGGTGGAGCCGCCGGCCCCGGGGCCCGGCCAAGTGCGCCTGAAGGTCCAGGCATGCGGCATCTGTCGGACCGATCTACATGTGGTCGACGGGGAGCTCACGAGACCGAAGCTGCCTCTCATCCCGGGGCATCAGATCGTCGGCGAGGTTGACGCGCTGGGCGCGGCTGCGGGTCTGGCGGTCGGCGAAACGGTGGGCGTGCCCTGGCTGGGGTGGACCTGCGGCCGATGCCGGCACTGCCTCAGCGGGCGCGAGAACCTGTGCGACCAAGCCAAGTTCACCGGCTACGATCTCGACGGCGGTTTCGCGGAGTACGCGGTCGTCGATCGACGTTTCGCCTTTCCCATCCCGGCGGGTTACCCCGCCACCCAGGCCGCGCCCCTGCTGTGCGCGGGCCTTATCGGATACCGCTCGCTTTCCATGACCGGCGATGCCGAACGCCTGGGCATCTACGGATATGGCTCGGCGGCGCATATCGTCACCCAGGTGGCCTGCCATCAGGGTCGGCGGGTGTTCGCGTTCACCAGGCCGGGCGACACGACCTCACAGGAGTTCGCACTCGAGATGGGGGCTGAGTGGGCCGGCGATACTGCCGAACCGGTGCCCGAGGAACTCGACGCGGCGATCATCTTCGCGCCGGCCGGCGAGTTGGTGCCGGTGGCCCTGCGCGCTGTCGGTAAGGGCGGAGTGGTCGTGTGCGGGGGCATCCACATGAGCGATATCCCGTCCTTCCCATA
>JAFGIH010000797.1 GCA_016929985.1 Thermoleophilia bacterium
ATATGCCCCTCATAGCGGGCGATGACCTCTACCCCCGGGCCGATCGCCTCGACCCACGGCGCCCGGATGAAGATGCCGTGGATGGTCTCGGGCACGCCGGGTACCAGGTTGAGTTCCACGGGCGCCTCGAAGCTGCGCGTCTGCCGACCGAAGGCGTTACGCCGCACGGTCACATCCATCACCTGCAACAGGGGCTGCTCTCCGTCGGTGGTTTCGTTGGCCAGCATGATGAGTCCCGCACAGGTGCCGAACACCGGATGACGCTTCACGAACTCTCGCACAGGCCCACGCATCCCGTCTTTTTCCATGAGCAGACCCATCGTGGTGCTCTCTCCGCCGGGAATGACCAGTCCATCCAATCCGTCCAGCTCACGCGCCGTGCGTACCTCGCGCGCCGTCGCCCCCAGACCACTCAACATGTGGACGTGCTCGCGGAAGGCCCCCTGGAGGGCCAAGACCCCGATGGTCAGACGGCCGGTGTCGCGGTGGACATCGTCGCGGTGGACGTCGTCGCCGCGGCCGGTCTCAGCAGCGCGCCCGTCGCGCTCGACAAGCTGAGTGCTACCAGCCACGGTGTTGGATGAGCTCCTCGGGCCGCATGGCGCCGATCTCCAGGCCCGGCATAGCCTCTCCCAACCCGCGGGATACTCTCGCGAGGACCGCCGGATCCTGGAAGTGAGTGGTCGCCTCGACGATGGATTTGGCCCGCACGCTCGGATTCTGGCTCTTGAAGATACCGGAGCCCACAAAGACCCCGTCGGCGCCAAGCTGCATCATGAGGGCCGCATCCGCCGGCGTGGCGATACCGCCCGCCGAGAAGTTGACCACCGGCAGCGTGCCGTGCGCCGCCACCCAAGCGACCAGGTCGTAGGGAGCCTGGAAGTCCTTCGCCGCCCGGAACAGCTCATCTTCGTCCATAGACGTGAGTCCGCGGATCTCGTCCATGATGGTCCGCATGTGCCGCACCGCTTCCACCACGTTGCCGGTGCCGGCCTCGCCTTTGGTGCGGATCATGGCGGCGCCTTCGTTGATGCGCCTGAGAGCTTCGCCCAGACCCGTCGCACCGCACACGAACGGCACTTTGAACTTCCACTTGTTGATGTGATGGGCTTCATCGGCCGGAGTGAGCACTTCACTCTCGTCGATGTAGTCCACGTCCAGAGCTTCGAGGATCTGGGCCTCGACGAAGTGCCCGATGCGTGCCTTCGCCATGACCGGGATACTCACCGCTTCCTGGATCTCGACGATCTTCTCGGGATCGGCCATCCGGGCCACGCCGCCTTCTTTGCGGATGTCGGCCGGGACGCGCTCCAAGGCCATGACCGCGCAGGCGCCCGCATCCTCGGCGATCTTCGCCTGTTCGGCTGTGGTCACATCCATGATGACCCCGCCTTTGAGCATCTCGGCAAGGCCCGTCTTGACTCTGAGTGTTCCCTCTTGTTTCATAGCCCGTCCCTCCGTCATATCAGCGAAGACATATGATACATCCGACGGCGCGCTTAGGGCGCGGAACGGCTCCACCATGCCGGCCGGCCGTACCACGCGAGGCCGCCCGGGAACGCGCCCGCGCTTGCGTCGATGCGCCCGGGACAGGCTCTGTGATGTGAACACATTGTGCGCACATTCATAAGCCTACCGGAGTCACTATGTGTCAGTCGAGTGATCGTGTGCCAGCGGGGTGACGTCGCGGCGGTGGAGTGACTACGCGGCGGAGCGTATGAGCCGGGCCGTGTCAGACCAGGCTGTAGTCGGTGCGCCGCTGCGCGGGCGTGAAACCCGCCTCCCTGATGACATGCACCAGCCCGGCGCGGTTGGTGCGGGTGCGGACGCCTGTGGACGCGACCACGTTCTCCTCGATCATGGTGCTGCCCAGATCGTCGGCGCCGAAGCGCAGCGCCACCTGCCCCATCTTGAGCCCCTGCGTGACCCACGATGCCTGGATATGCGGGATGTTGTCCAGGTAGAGGCGGGAGACGGCCAAGGTCATGAGATAGTCCATGCCCGTGGCTTGGTCGGTCTCTCCCGCGAGTTCGGTATGCCCCGACTGGAAACTCCAGGGTATGAAGGCCCGGAACCCGCCGGTCTCGTCCTGCAGATCGCGGATGACACGCAGGTGCTCCACCCGTTCCTCGAGGGTCTCCACACTGCCGAACATCATGGTGGCCGTGCCGGGGATGCCCTGCTTGTGGGCCTCGCGCATCACATCCAGCCATTCCCGGGTGCTCGCTTTGTGCGGCGCGACCTGCTGCCGCACCCGTTCGACGAGGATCTCCGCCCCGCCGCCGGGTAGCGAGTCGAGTCCGGACGCCTTCAGCCGCCGCAGCGTCTCGGCCACGGTGAGCCCACTCACCTTGGCGATGTGGACGATCTCCGGAGCAGAGAGCGAGTGGATGGTGACGGCAGGGAAGCGGCTCTTGATAGAACGGAACAGGCCCTCGAACCAGGTGATATCCAGGTCGGGGTGGAGTCCGCCCTGCATGAGGATGCCCGTGCCGTCGAGATCGATGGTCTCTTGGATCTTCTCGTGGATGACCTCTTGGGGGAGGACATAGGCCTCGGGATGTCCAGGCGGGCGGTAGAAGGCGCAGAACCGGCACCTGGAGATGCAGACGTTGGTGTAGTTGATATTGCGGTCGACGATGAAGGTCACGAGCGAGCCCGGAACGAGGCGCTCGCGCACTTCGTGGGCTCGCGCCCCCACTCCCAACAGGTCGCGCGAGCGCAGCAGCTCCAGGGCCTCTTTCTCGGTCAGACGGGTCATGCCGCACCGGGCCCGGGGCTGCGGCTGGGGGTGGCCGGCGCCGACGTCTGACCGCCCACCGTGGTGCCGGGCGCTCCGCCGGCCGCGTCCGCCACCTCGTCGATGAAGCGCAGCACGGGCACCTCGTCCAGCTCTCCGGCCTCGTAGGCCAGTTCATAGAAGCGACGCAGCCCCTGCTGATACTCCTCGGTGAAGTGATAGCGCAGAAGAGCAAAATACCGTGTAAGACTGGGACGGTCGAACCGGTACAGTCCTACGGCTGAGTCCACCACCTCCTCCAGGTGTGTACGTCCGAAGTCCACGCACTTGGCCAGTTCTCGCTCCACCGCCATGAGTTCGGCGCCGTTGCTGCGGGCGAAGTCCTCCCGGGCCGCCGATACCGCGTACACCATGGGCAGACCGGTCCACTCCTGCCACAGCGCCCCCAGATCGTGACAGATCGTCCCGGATACGGGAAAGTACAGGGCCTCGAGCCCCTCGTCGCCTATGAGCAGCGCCGCGTCGTAGGTCTCCAAGGCCTCCTCAATCGACCCGTCGATCTCGCCGTATGTGACCACCTGCCGATAGCGCAGCTTGAGGAGCGTCTTCAAGAGGGCGATCGAGGTGGCGCTCTGCCGGGTGAGCGCGATGCTCCGGATATCCTCGAACGGCTTCTTCGTCACCAGTTGGATACTGTCGACGGCCCCGTGCGAAGAGAT
>JAFGIH010000798.1 GCA_016929985.1 Thermoleophilia bacterium
CGCGAGAGCCAACGCCTTGCCGGTCCATCGCCGCAGGGTCATGGAGAGACACATGCCGCAGAGGAGGATCCACCCGAAATGGAAGCTTGGCATGGCAGCGTTCTCATTTGTGAGCCCGCTGGGCCGGGCGACCTCCTCCAGCACTGAGCTACAGAGTTCGACGGTATCAATGATGCCCACCGGGGCAAGACGCGGGGGCGCCACGGGGTAGGTGGCGAAGATGAAGAATCCTACCAGCCCCGAGATCAGTATCGCGTTGCGCAGGACCCGTTAGACAGTGCCATGACGGATGTACAGGTAGACGAAAGTGGTCGCCAGTATCAGCCAATATCCATATGCATAGTTGGGAGGTGGCCCGTCGATGGCTTCGCTCTGGACGCGAGACGTGGGCTAGAGTTTGCTGAGCGCCTGTTGGGCCGCCGGGTCGTCCTCGGTGATCTTTGGATCGGCATCGCTGCCCTTGGGCCACGTGGTGTTCTTCTGCGCCACCTTGTCGACCGCCCAGAAGTTGCCGGTGCCCTCTGGGTTGTCGGTGGCCCAGATGCCCTTGAAGTTCTCCATGCTGCCCGAGAACTCCATCGCCACGAAGTAGACGTTCGCCAAGGTCGCGCTGCTGACCACTCTGCCGGCCAGCGGTCTCACCACCGCGTCGTCCTTCACGCCCGCGGCGATGGCGTCGAGGAGCGCCTGCGGCGCCATCATGTCGACCTGCTCACCGGCCGGGGCACCCGCCGCCGCAGTGGTCGCCGTGCCCGCGGCTGTCGTTGCGGTCGCCGCCGCGGTCGTGTCCGTCGTGCCTTCGTCTCCCCCGCAGGCGACGAGAGGTATAACGACCAAAGCAATCGCCAGCAGTACCAAGACGCTACGCAGCCTCATTGCACAGACCTCCACGTTATTCGATCGGAAATCGCATCAACGGCCAGGATCGGCCGGAGCGCTATGACTTTACCACGCCGCCGAAGCGTTGCGGGTGGCCTTCTTCTTGACCGGAGCCGCCTGATCGGGCCGTACCGCTCGCGAGATGCCGTCCCGCATCACGTGCAGGCTGATCGCTCCGGACCGGCTGACGGTCGCGTACTTGTATACGAAGATCCCCCGCTGGCCCTCGATCTTGAGCTGCGTTCCCGGCTCGTAGGGGTCTTCGGTCCGCTTGCCCGGCCCGGTGACGGTCGAGTCCAACTTGAGCTGCTCGAACTCCTGTCTTGTATCATCATCCATGCTCTCTACCTTATCGCAGGACTCGGACACCCGTTCAAGAGACTCAAGGACTATCGATGGCTCAGATATGGATGCATGACCTTTCGGTGAGCCTCGGTGGGCCGCCGCTCCTCGACAGGGCGGCACTGGCGATCGAGCCGGGGGAACGGATCGGCCTCCTGGGCCGCAATGGGACAGGCAAGTCCACCCTGCTCAGGCTCCTGGCCGGCGAGCTCTCACCCGACGCTGGAGAAATAGTGAGGAGCCCCGGTGCGCGGATCTCTCTCCTCCCCCAAGAAGTGCCGGTGACTCTGCCCGGCACCGTCTACGACGTGGTTGCTTCCGGTGGGCAGGAGCATCTGGATCTGCTGCGGCAATATCACGACCTGACCGTGCAGCTGGCTCGGGCAGGCGGCGCGGACCATCTGAGCGCCGGTCTTCTCAAGGAGCTCGAACGGGTGCAACACAGGTTGGAGACGACCGGCGCCTGGCATTTTCACCAGCAGGTCGAGATGGCCATCTCGCTGAACGGGCTCGACGGGGACGCCGAGTTCCGATCGTTGTCGGCGGGCAGGAAGCGCCGCGTGTTACTGGCCAAGGCCCTCGCCAATGAGCCGGATGTGCTCCTGCTGGACGAGCCGACCAACCACCTGGATATCGACACCATCGTCTGGCTGGAGGACTTCCTGCTGAAGTTCAACAAGACCATCGTCTTCGTGACCCACGACCGCGCCTTCTTGCAGCGCATCGCGACCCGCATCGTGGAGATCGACCGGGGCCGCCTTCTCTCCTTCGACTGCCCCTACGACTCCTATCTGGAGCGGCGGCAGGTCCTGCTCGACTCCGAGGAGAAGACCTGGCAGGAGTTCGACAAGAAGCTGGCACAGGAGGAGGTCTGGATCCGGCAGGGCATCAAGGCCCGGCGCACGCGTAACGAGGGGCGGGTGCGGGCTCTCGAGCAGTTGCGGATCGAGCGGCAGCTTCGGCGCGACCGCATGGGCGACGCCAAGATCGCCATTGTGGAGGCCGAACGCAGCGGGCGCCTCGTGGCGGAAGCCGAGAAGGTCACGTTCGCCTATGACGACAAGATCATACTCAGGGACTTCTCCACGGCCGTCATCCGCGGAGACAGGGTGGGCATCCTCGGTCCCAATGGTTCGGGCAAGACCACTCTGCTCAAGGTTCTCCTGGGCGAACTGACGCCGCAGAAGGGCCGGGTCCGCCTGGGGGCCGGGTTGGAGATCGCCTACTTCGACCAACTCCGGGCCCAGCTCGACGACGAGCGGACGGTGAGAGACAGCGTTGCCGACGGCGGCAACACGGTAGTCGTCGGCGGGAAGTCCCGCCACGTGGTGGGGTACCTTGAGGACTTCCTCTTCTCCCGCGACCAGATCCAGGCGCCCGTGCGTCTGCTTTCCGGCGGCGAGCGCAACCGTCTGTTGCTGGCCAGGCTGTTCAGCATCCCTTCGAACGTCCTGGTGCTCGACGAACCCACCAACGATCTCGACACCGAGACCCTCCAGCTGTTAGAGGAGCGGCTGCTGACCTACGCCGGCACCATCCTGCTGGTGAGCCACGACCGCGCTTTCCTCAATAACGTCGTTACCTCCACACTCGTGTTCGAAAGCGACGGCCGGCTGGGTGAATACGCGGGCGGATATGACGACTGGCTGTGGCAGAAGCAGGGGCGCACGGCTTCGGCCGCGAGTGGAAAGCCTCCGCGCGAGAAGCCTCCACAGGAAGAGGTTCCCCCGCGGGAAGGCCCCGTGTGGCGCAAACGCAAGCTTTCCTACAAACAGGCCAAGGAGCTGGAAGCGCTGCCAGGCAAGATCGAGGCTTTGGAGGCGGAGCAGGCGGAGATCATCGTGGCTCTCAGTTCGCCGGAGTTCTATGCCGAAAGCGATTCGACCCGGGTGGCCTCGACCAACACGCGGCTCGAGGAGCTACAGGAGGAGCTGGATGCGGCATATCATCGCTGGGCGGAGTTGGAGGATCTGGCCGACCAGGCAACTCGGTAGAGTCTTGGCAAGGACAGACCATAGCTTTGAGAGGACTTCCTCCTAGGAGTGCTGGTGCCACGACGGAAGAAGAACACGCCGATCACTCCGGCCACCGCAAAGGCACCGAGAAGCAGATAGCCGCCCAGGTAGCCCAACCTACCTTCGTTGAAGTCGAGGATGAGCCCGAATAGGTAGGGAGTGAGCAGCCCGCCGCAGAAGCCGAACAGATTGACGATCCCTGAGGCTGCTCCCACCTGCTCGGGCTTCGTCACCACAAGTTCCACGTACGCGAACATGGGCGAGAAGAAGCTCATGCTGAGGAAGCCGGTGAGTGTGACCAAGGCGATCACGGCCCACAGGCTGGGGACCACGGGTACGAGCAGGATACAGGCGGTCAGCGAAGC
>JAFGIH010000799.1 GCA_016929985.1 Thermoleophilia bacterium
AACCGAAGGCCTCCCGATACCTCGCATCTTGCCCTCATCAAGGTGGAGCTCCAGCGGCAGATACGTATTGTGCGGGGCATGCTGGCCCGGCACCGGCGTTTCTCGTTCAACCGTGTCTTCGGAAGCGAACCGCCGCTCGTGCAGGCCCTCTCTGTCTTCGCGCTCCTGGACCTGTTGGCTCGAGGCGAGGTACGCGTGGCGCAACGGGAGCTGTTTGGCGATATCGTGGTGACGACGGCCGATGTGAGCAAGACCGCCTGACGCGGATAGGAAACAGTAGTGGAAGCCGGCGCACTCAGACAGAACATCGAGGCACTGCTCTTCGCGGCGGGCGAGCCAATTCAAGTGGAGACGCTACTGGCCGCTCTGTCGCTCTCTGGGCCGCTGGAGTGCGCAGCGGTCGAGGCGGCGCTCGAGTCTTTGGCCTTGGAGTTCCCCGCCGGTGGTGACAGGGGCTTCGAGCTCGTCCGCTTGGCAGGCGGATGGGCCTTTCGCACCAACCCACTGTGCCGCACCGCCGTCTCGGCGCTGTTCGAGTTGCCGGAGGACTCCGGCCGGCTTTCGGCCGCCGCCATGGAGTGCCTCAGCATAGTCGCGTACCTGCAGCCCGTGACGCGCCCGCAGATCGCTGAGGTGCGGGGTGTGAACTCGGACTCGCCTATGCGGACCTTGGTTGACCGGGAGCTCATCACCGAGGTCGGTCGGTCGCAGGCGGGGGGCGGAGCGGTGCTCTATGGCACAACGCCTCGGTTCGAGGCCATCTTCGGGTTGGCGGCACTGGACGATTTGCCACCTCTCGAGGGGTTCGCACTCGGTGAGGAGCAGAAGGACGAGTTGCGCCGTCGTTTGGGCCTGCTAGCCACTCCCGACTGAGACATCGGGGATCGGGCCGACTCGTGAGCGTGCGTCTGCAGAAATTCCTCGCCGAGGCGGGTCTGGGGTCTAGGAGGAGTTGCGAGGACCTTGTGCGGGCCGGCCGCGTGGCGGTGGATGGAATGGTCGCCGAACTGGGCTCCACGGTCGACCCAGGAACACAGGTGGTCACCCTCGATGGACGGCCGGTCGTTGCAGAGCACAAAGAATACTGGCTGCTCAACAAGCCGGCCGGGGTGCTGACGGCCGTCTCAGATGCTCGGGGCCGGCGGACCGTCGTGGAATGTGTGCCCGCGGGCGTGAGAGTCTTCCCGGTGGGCAGACTCGATCTCAACACCACCGGCGTACTACTCCTCACCAACGATGGCGAGATCGCCGCCCGACTGCTTCATCCTCGCTATCATGTCCAGAAGGAATACTTGGCGAACGTGCGAGGCAAGGTCGGCAAGGAAGCGCTGACCCTGCTCAGGCGGGGTGTCGAGTTGGAGGACGGCATGACGGCCCCCGCCACGGTGGAGGTCGCGCACGTGAAGACCGGCGCCTCGGCCGCGCCGATGACTACGCTACGCATCACGATCCACGAAGGTCGCAAGCGGCAGGTGAGACGCATGCTGGAGAGCGTAGGGTACGGAGTCGTGGCGCTCCATCGTTCTCGCTTCGATGGGCTCAGTGACATCGGACTGGCTCCCGGCGAGGTCCGGCGCCTCACCCAGGCCGAGATAGAGGCTCTGAAGGCGGCAGGCGTCGCTCGCTGAGCTTTCCTGCTCTATACTGTTGGTTCCCCCTCGGGCCTGACAGGTGCGGGGGGGATGATGGCAGATAGAGCGATTCGTCACAGACCTGCGGAGCGATCATGAGACTCAACCCCGTGCTGGAAAGACTCACCCCTTACCGCGCCGGCCCACCGCTGGCTGAAGTGAGGCGGCGATACCAGCTGGACAGGATCTCGATACTCTCTGCCAACGAGGTGCCGTGGGGCCCGTTCCCTGAGGTCGTCGAAGCCATGAAGGGTGTTCTCGACGGTCTCAACCGCTACCCCGACGGTGCGTGCAACGAACTGCGCGACATCATCGCGGAGCAACGGGGCGTAGATGCAGAATGTGTCACGTTCGGTAACGGGTCCTGTGAACTCCTCATGCTCTTGGGCCAGGCGTTCCTGAGCCCACAGCACCACGTGGTGTTCCCACATCCGTCGTTCGTGATGTATCGCCTCATCGCATTGGCTAACGGAGCCCCTTATGCAGCGGTGCCCCTCAAAGACCTCGACTACGATCTGGACGGCATGTTGGCCGCCGTGCGCGAGAACACCAGCCTCCTCATAATCTGTAATCCTAACAACCCCACCGGTAGCTACTTGGAGCCGGAGGTCATGCGAGGATTCATCGAGAGTGTCCCCCCCGAAGTGGTGATAGTGCTTGACGAGGCCTATGACGAGTTCGTCACCTCTCCCAGGCATGAGGAGTCGGCGGCTTGGTTGAAAGACCACCCGAATCTGGTGATCCTTCACACTTTCTCCAAGGTGTACGGCCTGGCCGGTCTGCGTGTTGGTTACGGGATCGCCCATCCCGACGTGGTGCAGGCGCTCGACAAGATCCGCCAGCCCTTCAACGTCGATTCACTCGCGCAGGTGGCGGCGGTCACGTCACTGCGGCTCCCCGAACGGATGGAAGAACGACGCCGGCGCATCGCAGAGGAGAGAGACCGTGTAGCGGCTCGCCTCGGCCAGATGGGCATCGGCTACCATCCGAGTGAGGCGAACTTCCTGCTCGTAGACGTGACCGGTTTGGGGATACCCGGTCCGGAAGCCGCGCAGGCACTGCTCGAACGAGGTGTTCTGACCCGGTCGGGGTACGCGATGGATTGCCCGGGATGGATCCGGGTTACCATAGGTGAAGTGGAGGAGGGGGACCAGTTCCTTTCCGCGATAGCGGAGTTGCGCACCGCGGAAGGTGGGGCGCAGCCCCCACATGCCGTCGATGGTCTGAGCGCTGAGGCCTTGAGCCCGGAGAGTTGATATGGAAACACGCAGCACAGAGATGATGATCGTCATGCAGGAGACGGCCACCACGGAGGACGTGGACCGTATCCTCGAACTGCTTGAGAGTGCCGGGGCACGGGGGCACGTGTCTACCGGCGACTTGGTGACCGTGATAGGCATCATGGGGGAGAGGGACGTCATCGCCGGGCTTCCGCTCGAAGCGTATCCGGGGGTCGACAAGGTCCTTCCCATCCTGCGCCCCTACAAACTCGTCAGCAGAGAATTCCGCCACTCCGATACGGTCATCACCGTGGGTGGCACCAAGCTCGGCGGGGGCCACATCGCCCTCATCGCGGGACCATGCTCGGTAGAAAGCCGGGAACAGTTGCTCGAAGCGGCCACCATCGTCAAAGAGGGCGGCGCCACGATGCTCCGAGGGGGCGCGTTCAAGCCCCGCACGTCGCCTTACGCCTTCCAGGGCCTCGGAGTCGAAGGCCTTAAGATACTGGCCGAAGCGCGGGAGATGTCTGGACTGCCAGTGGTGACCGAGCTTATGGATCCCCGTCACCTGGACGACGTAGCTAGGTACTCGGACATCATCCAGATCGGCGCCCGCAATATGCAGAACTTCCAGCTGCTCTCGGCCGTCGGCGAGGTGGACCGGCCGGTGCTCCTCAAGCGCGGTTTGGCCGCCACCATCGACGAGCTGCTCATGGCTGCCGAATACATCGTGAAGGAAGGCAACGACCAGGTCATCCTCTGTGAGCGGGGTATCCGTACGTTCGAGACGGCGACCCGCAACACGTTGGATATCTCGGCTGTGCCGATCATCAAACAGCGCAGTCACCTTCCCGTGGTCGTCGACCCGAGCCACGCCACCGGCAAAGTAGACTTGGTGGAGCCGTTATCGCTAGCGGCGATCGTGGCCGGCGCGGACGGCATCATGATCGAGATGCATCCCACTCCCGAGCTGGCGCTGTCCGACGGGGCTCAGTCTCTCGACCCCCGTCAGTTCTCCGCGGTGTCGGCCAGGATCAGAGACGTGGTGGCCTGGGCAGGAAAGACACTGGGCTAGCCGCCATGAATGACGTGCGGACGCACAGCGGAGTCCACCGGCTCGCCGTGATCGGGGTCGGGATGATGGGGGGCAGCATCGCGCTCGCCGCCCAAAACCGCGGCCATGTAGACGAGGTCGTCGGTTTTGACACCGACGCGGCGGCTCTTGAAAACGCCTTGGAGCAGGGAGTGATCATGGAGGCGGCCGCGAGCGCCGCCGAAGCGGCTGCGTATGCAGACCTGGTAGTGGTGTCGACGCCGGTGCGCAGCATCCCCACTCTAGTGGAGGAATGTGCGGCCGCCGAGCCCCGTCCCCGCCTTATCACCGACACCGGCAGCACCAAGTCGGCCATCATGGGGAACCTCTCACCGCATGCGAGATCGCTCTTCATCGGGGGCCACCCTATGTGTGGCGGAGCAGACTCAGGCGTCAAGTACGCCCGGGCCGACCTGTTCGAGGGCTCCCCGTATTTCCTTTGCACCACGGGAGCAGCCTTCCCCAAGCTCTACGAGATGCTGCAGCAGTTCGTCTTGGATCTGGGCGCCAGGCCCACGCACATCGACGCCGCCGCCCACGATCGCATCCTGGGCGTCATCAGCCACCTGCCGCACGTCTTGGCGAACGTCCTTATGGAGCACGCGGGATCGTACTCCGCCGGTGGCAGACGAGCCCTACAGTGGGTGGGCGCCAGTTTCACCGACCTCACTCGGGTGGCGGGAGCCAACCCGCCCATGTGGCGTGACATCTTCTTGGAGAACCGTGAAGCTCTGGCAGAGTCCATCTGCTCCGTTTCAAGCGAGCTCCAAGCCTTCGCATCGTACCTCCAGGAGAGCGACGATGCCGCCATCGCAGAGGCAATCGATTCCGCGGCTGCCTACCGCCAGGAGATGCTCGAGCTGGCCGACCTCACGCCGGATACCCTCTACAGGGTGACGGTGCGCGTGCCGGACCGTCCGGGTTCCATCTCCCGGGTCATGACGGCCCTTGGCGAGGCACGCATCAACGTGGAGGATCTCACGCTGCATCACATGAGCAGGAGTATGGGTGGCGATCTCGTTCTTTTCATCGACGGCTTGGAGAATGCGGAGCGGGCGGGCGCCCTCCTGAACGGTTTGGGCTATCCGTCCCGCGTGGACCTCATGGGGGATGGCGGTGAATGAGGCTGCCGCGGGAGGCCTGTTTCTTCCCGCGACCAAGGGTCTGCGGGGGGTTCTCCGCGTGCCGGGTGACAAGTCCGTGTCGCACAGGGCCATACTGCTGGGCGCGGTCAACGATGGCCCTGTGGAAGTTAGCGGCTTTCTGCGCTCGGCCGACACCATGGCGACGGTGGCAGCCGCAAGAGCCCTGGGCGTCCAAGTGGAAGAGCGCGGAAGCGCCGGTACCGACCTCGTGGTGCACGGCGCCGGCTGGGAAGGGTTGCGAGAGCCCGAAGACGTGGTGGACGTCGCCAACTCCGGTACCCTCATGCGACTACTACCCGGCTTGGTGGCTTCACGCGACTTCTTGTGCGTACTCACCGGCGATGCGAGCATCAGACGTAGGCCCATGGCCCGCATCCTCGAGCCCCTGGCCGCCATGGGGGTTATCGTCGTCGGCCGCAAGGGCAACACTCTGCCGCCCATTGCCATCCGCGGCGGCGTCCTCCGCGCTGCCGAGCACCGTCTGAAAGTGGCTTCCGCGCAGGTCAAGTCGTGTCTGATACTCGCCGGGCTGCGCGCGGACGGTGAGACCACCATCTGGGAACCGGCTCCGTCGCGCGATCACACCGAGCGCATGATCGCGTACGCCGGGGCACGGGTTGAACGTGAGGGGACACCAGACGGGCCCGGCGTGATCAAAGTCAGCCCGGTGGAAAGGCTGGACATGGGCCCGATCGCGGTGCCGGCGGACTTCAGCTCGGCCGCTTTCTTCTTGGTGGCGGCGTCGTTGATCCCGGATTCCGAGGTCACCGTCAGCGGGGTAGGCTTGAATCCTTCTCGCACCGGTCTGCTGCGCGTCCTTGGGCGAATGGGAGCGCAGATCCAGATAGAGCCGGCCGACATGATGGGCCCGGAGCCTGTCGGCGACGTGACCGCGCGTTCGTGCGATCTCGTAGCCACTGATGTGGATGCTGACGAAGTGCCAAGTCTCATCGACGAACTGCCTCTCTTCCTGCTGGCGGCCGCGAGAAGCCGAGGTATCTCACACCTGCGGGGAGCCGCGGAATTGCGCGCCAAAGAAAGCGACCGCCTGCACGCCATGGCCGTACTGTTGCAGGCTCTGGGCGTGTCGGTCGCGGAGCATCCCGATGGTATGGACGTCAGCGGCGACCCAGGTGGTTGGAGCGAGGGGGCTGTGAAGGCGGAACGCGATCACCGGCTGGCCATGGTGGGCGCCATCGCGGGAGCCGCATCGCGCTCCGGGGTCTACGTTGACGACCTCGACTGCATCGGCGTCTCGTATCCCGGCTTCGTGGAGAGTCTGGCGTCGCTGGGAGGCGAGTGGAGTTCTGAGCCACCCAAGAACGACGACCATGGAGACCCTCGATGATCATTGCCATCGACGGGCCGGCAGGGTCCGGAAAGAGCACCATAGCGCGCGAGGTGGCCAACCGGCTGGGCCTGCGTTATCTGGATACGGGCGCCATGTATCGCGCCGTGACGCTCCTGGCGATCGAGGCGGATCTCGTCCCGGATCGCATTGCTGAGGCGGGAGATCTGGCGGCCAAAGCCGAACTGCGGTTCGTGGACCGCCCCGACGATCTCACCCGGGTGTTCATCGGCGAGCGGGAGATCACCGACGAGATCCGTGGACCGATTGTGTCGGGCCATGTATCGGCCGTTTCGGCCGATGCCCGTGTGAGGGCAGTCCTCACCGACAAGCAGCGCCAAGAGGCGGCGCGAGGTGATGTCGTGCTGGAGGGGCGCGACATGGGGACCGTGGTCGCCCCGCAGGCCGATGTGAAGGTCTATCTCACCGCCGGCGTCGAAGAGCGTGCCCGGCGCCGGCAGCTGCAGCTGGAGGCAAAAGGGATGAGCCAATCCCTGGACGAACTGGTGGTCGACATCACCGCCCGAGACGCCTACGACTCAGGCCGTGAATTGGCTCCTCTGCG
>JAFGIH010000800.1 GCA_016929985.1 Thermoleophilia bacterium
ATGGAGTTGGCGGACGCGTACCCTGACTTTGTGGTGGGATGCGTGGGCGGCGGTTCGAACTTCGCCGGGATCGCGTTCCCGTTCATCGGCGAAAACATCAAGAGGGGGAAGAAGACGCGCTGCATCGGTGTCGAGCCGGCGGCGTGCCCCACCATGACCAAGGGCATCTACGCCTTCGACTATGGCGACACCGCGAAGTTCACGCCGCTACTCAAGATGGACACGCTTGGCCACGACTTCGTACCCCCGGGCATCCACGCGGGTGGTCTCCGTTATCACGGCATGGCTCCCATGGTGTCTCATCTGCACCAGTTGGGCATGCTCGAAGCACGCTCGGTCATGCAGACCGAGGTCTTCGAATCCGGCATCAGCTTCTCCCGGTCGGAGGGCATCATTCCGGCCCCCGAGAGCAACCACGCCATCGCCGTGGTCAGGCAGTTGGCTGAAGACTGCAAGCAATCGGGCGACGAGCGGACCATCCTCTTCAACCTCAGTGGCCACGGTCACTTCGACATGGCGTCCTACGACAACTACCTCGACGGCAAGCTCGAAGACTTCGCGTATCCCGAAGAGAAGATCAAAGAAGCAATGAAGACTCTGCCCAAGGTCTGAGGACGACGCACCGGGAGCGGTGAGAAACCGCCTAATTCCGGTTCGTCAAGAATCGTCTACGACACTGACTGTGGCGGCGGCGCCCCCTCGGGGGCGCCGCCCGTTTCATAGGTGGCTACCTCTCCGGCCGGCAGGCCCTCGGCTCCCGGCGAGAAATCAAGCAGGGAAAGCATCTGCTGGGCATTGCGAGGAGCGTAGTCGGCGTAGCAGTTGTTGAACATGAGGTAGGTGGTGGCCGCCTCCATCCGAAGTCTTCGGACGGGCTCGACCCATTCCATCAGCTCCTCGGTGGAATAGAGATGTCTGAAGCGTTCGGCCGCGGAACCGGTACGACCGTTCCAGGTGGCGGCATTGCGACCGTGAAAGCGCACGTAGCTCTTGTCCGCAGTCGCCAACGCGAGAGGCGGCAGCACATTGCTCGCATCCAGCCGGGGCTCGTCGACGCATACGTAGACCGCATCCAAGGATGCCAGCAGCGCCAGAGTCTCGCCCATCTCGTGCTCCACCACCCACGAAGCGTGTCTGAACTCAACGGCCACCTGGTCCGGGGCCAGTAGGCCGGCAGAGTAAGCGATGTATTCCCGGTTGACCTTGTTCGCCACGAAATAAGGCGGGAATTGCATGAGGATCAGCCCCAGTTTGTCTTGATCGCGCAAAGGTTGGAGCGCCTCGCCGAAGAGCCTGAACGCGTGCTCGCGCAACTCCAGAGAGGGATGGAGGATGCGGCCTCGCGCGTCGGTCTCGAAGTCGTAGCTCTGGCGCAGAGAGACCGGTAGACGGTCGGCTCGGACGCCGTGGCGGGTGAGCATGCCGAACGCCTTCACGTGGAAGGTGAACCCGGGTGGGGTCCGCTCGGCCCACAGGCGGGCGTTGGCTGGGGTAGGTAGCCCGTAGAAGCTGGAATCGACCTCCACTGTGTCGAAATTGGCCGCGTAGTAGCGCAAACGGTCTTCGGCGCTGCGGATGCCCGGGGGGTACCAGGCCCGCACCATAGTCGGGTCGGTCCAAGAGCAGGTGCCTACTCGAACTTGTCCGGACATGGGGTAAGGATATACTGGACCGACCATGAATGCCGGAAAACACGAGAGCACGACGACCGAGAAGCCGCGACTGTTCCTGACGCGCCGGATTCCCGAGCCCGGCCGGTCGTTGGCCCATGAGTTCTTCGCGGTGACCGGCGGCGAGGAGGATCGGCCCCTCGACCGGGACCTCCTTCTTGGAGGCGTGCCGGAGAGTGACGCCCTGCTTTGTCTGCTCAGCGAACGGATCGACGGCGAAGTGATGGACGCGGCCGGGCCCCGGCTCAGGGTGATCTCCACGATGGCGGTGGGCTACGACAACATAGACGTCGCTGCGGCGACCGAGCGGAGAATACTGGTAACAAACACTCCTGGTGTGCTCACCGATGCCACCGCCGATCTGACCTGGGCAATGATCCTGGGCTTGGCCCGCCGAGTGGTCGAGGGCGATCGCATGGTGCGCGATGGCCGGTTCGAGCAATGGGGGCCCTTTCTGCTCCTCGGCCGCGCCGTCGCGGGGCGGACTCTGGGGATCGTGGGCATGGGGCGCATCGGGCAGGCGGTGGCCCGAAGGGCTCTCGGCTGGGACATGCCTGTCGTCTACACGAGGCGTACGGGACCCCTGGACCCGGAGTCGGTACCGGCAGGCGCTGTCTGGCAATACCGTCCCACGGTGGACGCGGTCTTGGCAGAAGCCGACATAGTCAGCCTCCACGTGCCATTGACCGAGAGCACACGCCATCTCATCGGCGCCCGGGAGCTGAACTTGATGCGCCCCGGATCGTTCTTGATCAACACGGCGCGCGGCGCCGTGGTGGATGAGGTTGAACTCGTTGGGGCGCTGAGGAGCGGGCATATGGGCGGCGCCGCCCTGGACGTCTACGAGCGAGAGCCGCAACTGGCTCCGGGTCTGGCAGGGTTGCAGAACGTGCTGTTGCTGCCTCACCTGGGGAGCGCGACACAAGAGACCCGTGGCAGGATGTCGGAGATAGCCGTCGGCAACGCCATCGCCGCGGTGCGGGGAGAGCCGGTGCCCCACATGGTCAACCCGGAAACCCTTGCGGGGACGGTGATTACGTGACAAGAGCGGGCTCGACAAGCCGGCGCCGCGCGGCCCTCCCTCTGATCGTCACTTTGCTGCTGATGGTGTCGTGTCTTTCCTGGCTCGCTGCCTGCGACGAAGGCAGCGGGAGTGTTGATGGTGGCGTCACGTCGTCAACCGATGTCGAAGGCCCCGAGTCCGGTGACATCGAAGGGATCGTGGGCGAGAAGATTGCTGTGGGACACGCGAGCATCACGGTCCGGGCTCTTCACGCCCCCTTACAACCGGCGACCCCGGCGCAGAGACTAAGCAACGCGACGCCCGGCGCACCTGACACCGGCGAGACCTTCTACCAAGCATATGTCCGGGTGGAGAATCGGGGGGAGGCACCCTTGCGGGTCGACGCCAAGGACTTCGCCTGCCGGGTAGGTGACCGCTTGGTGGCCATTGAGCCGACTCGTTCGGGGCCGCTGCCCCGCAGCCTGCTCCAAAACACCTCTCTGGATCTCATGCTCACGTTTAGGGCCACAGCCGGGTACGAACCCGTGCTGATATACACTCCACAGTGGTACGAGGGCATCATCAGCATCGGTCTTGAGATTGAGGAGTCGACCACTACCACGACCTGAGTCGTCGGCCGAGGCTTCGTTTTTCAGCAGCCTTCTAGCGCCAGGCGATAGCCCTTACGGGTGCTCCGTCGGTGTGCACCAACGCCAAAGGCAGAAACGCGAAGGTGGCCGGTCCCGGTCCGAGACGGTCTAGGCCGCAAAGGTGCTCGGCGATGAGGATCCCGCGGCTCAGGAGGATCTGGTGCACCGGGTAGGGATCGGAGTCGAGACTTGACGAGTCGGTCCCCACGAGGCCTGGATCGGCGCTCAAGAGGATCTCGGTTGCATCGGCGGTGAGCAGCGCTCCTTCCGTCCAGAGGACCACGATGCCACCGGCTGCGAACCGGAACGGCGCCATCCGCTCGGATAGGAAGGCCGCGTCCACCCAGGGCGGTTCGCGCGTCACGCCGATCTTCGCCGGGCCGGCATTGCCGCCCGGCCTGCAGTCGACGAGCACCCCGGGGCCCACAAGTTGCTCGAGCGGGTACTCGTCGAGAGTGGCCCCGTGGGGCAAGAAATGGCGCGGCGCGTCCAAGTGCGTGCCCGTATGAGAGCCAAGACTGATCTGCGTCACTTGGTAGCCGTCGTTCACGTGGCTACGGGCCAGAGTGAAGCGCACCTCCGGATCGCCTGGATGTACCGGAGTACGCGGGCTCAGCGGGAGAGTAAGATCGTACAGCTCCACCTGGGATACGACAGGCGCTAGTAGGTGGTGGGGAGTCCGGTGGCCTCTCGAACCTTGTACATGACTTGCTGGGCGACCGCCCGAGCCTTCATGCCCCCCTCCTTGAGCACGTCCATGACGTAGCCGGTATCCTTCTCGAGTTCACGGCGGCGTTCGCGCAGGGGCGCGAAGTACTCGTTGATGAGCTCCAAGAGGCGCTTCTTGACCTCGCCGTACCCCATCCCACCGGCCTTGTACCTTGCTTCCCACTCTTTGGTCTCTTCCTGCGAAGCAAGCAGGCTCAGCAGGAGGAAGGGGGTAGAACCGGAGGGGTCCTTTGGCTCTTCGACCGGGGCCGAGTCGGTGACGATGGACATGACCTTCTTCTTGAGGACGTTGCCCTCTTCAAAGAGGCCGATCTCGTTGCCGTAACTCTTCGACATCTTGGCGCCGTCTACGCCGGGCACCACTGCTGTGGAGTCGAGGATGTACGGCTCTGGTATGACAAAGACCTCGCCGAACTCCTGGTTGAACTTGCCGGCTATGTCGCGGGTCATCTCCAGGTGCTGTTTCTGGTCTTGGCCGACCGGGACGATGTCGGA
>JAFGIH010000801.1 GCA_016929985.1 Thermoleophilia bacterium
GGCCTCCAGGCCCGCCGACAGAAGTTTCCCGGCCGCGGCCGTCATGTCCGCACCTCGCAGTCTCACCACCACCGTGTTCTGCGAGCGATACCCGGTCAGCGACTCCTGGCCGGTCTTCGGGTCATAGGTCCTGATCGGGTACACGCTCACGTTCGCCGTCTGAGTTGCGGCGACATCCACGCCCTCAGCCGAGAGCCGCGTCAAGAGGCTGCCCACGCCGATGGCGTTGGCAGCCATCGACGTGCCGGGCTCCACCCCGTCGCTCTCCACCACGAAGGTGAGCATCGCCTCATCGGGTGCGACGCTGACGGTCGCGGCGCCTGTCACTGTGATGGTCTTCGATCCCGGTGCCGCGGCACGGTCTCGCTCGGTGTGTCCGGCCATCATCAAGCCTCCTATGCTCTCATTCGGGACGACTGCGTCAGGACGCGCCGGTAGCTTCAGGAGCGAAGTCGTTGAATCAGCCGCTGCAGCTCAGCGACATCCTTGAACGGGAGTTCTATGACGCCCCCATCCGCCTTGCCTTTGATACGCGGCATCACTCCCACCAGGCCGAACAGGAGATCTCTGATCTCATCCACGACCTCGGAGTCAATCAGAGCCTTTGTGCCCGTGATCTTCGGTTTCGCCACCTCTGAGAGGCGACGCACCTCGTCTTCCACCTGACGCACCGACATGCCTTTTTCGACTACGCGGCGGGCCAGTTGCAGCTGTTTCCCCCGCTCTGCGATTCCGAGAAGAGCGCGTCCATGTCCTTCGGTGAGAGCCCCGCTGGCCAGAGACTCCTGCACCGCGCCGGGCAGGTCGAGAAGTCGTATCTTGTTTGCGATGGCGGACCGGCTCTTTCCCACCCTTGCCGCGAGGTTCTCTTGTGTGACACCCAAGTCTTCAAGTAACACCTTCAGGGCATAGGCCTCGTCGACCGGGTTGAGTTGCTGCCGCACCACGTTCTCAATGAGGGCGAGTTCGAGACTCTCGACATCGGAAGCCGCCCGCACAATCGCCGGGATGACCGTGAAGCCAGCCCTTTGAGCAGCCCGCCAGCGCCGCTCTCCCGCAATGAGTTCATAGCCGTCATCCGTCGCCCTGACGATGACCGGTTGTACGACCCCAACCGCGGCGATCGAAGTGGCCAACTCGTCGAGCGCGTTCGGCTCGAACACCCGTCGCGGCTGCCGGGGGTTGCGACGGATCACATTCACCGGCAGATCAATGACCGCCGCTGACCCGGCATCCGGCTGGCCCGCAGGTATCCCGACGCCTGCCGTGATAGTCGGCTCTCCCCCCTCACCCAGAAGAGCTGCCAGTCCTCGACCCAATCCGGCCTTCTTAGCCATGTTCAACAACCTCCACTGCAAGGTCGAAATATGCGTCCGAGCCCGCGCACCGGGGATCCAGAAGCGACACCGGCACCCCGTGGCTGGGCGCTTCGGCTAGACGTACGTTGCGCGGTACAACGGTCTTGAATGTGGTCTCTGGAAAATGCTCCCTCACTTCCTCTTCAACCTGGCGGGCCAGGGTCGTGCGGGGGTCCATCATCGTCAACACCAGACCGGCTATCCGAAGCGACGGATTCAACCGATCCTTGATGGCGGTGATGGTGGACATCAACTGAGTCAGCCCCTCGAGCGCGTAGTACTCGGTCTGCACCGGGATGATCACGCGATCGGCTGCCGCTAGGGCGTTCACCGTGAGCAGGCCCAGCGACGGAGGACAATCGATGAAGATGAACGAATAGTCCATACCAGCGACGTCAAGGCCAACAAGCGCTTGCTTCAGCCTGAACTCCCGCTGATCCAGAGAGGGAAGCAGCACGCTGGCGCCAGCCATCTCAGGCGACGAGGGCACGACGTCCAGTCCTGGCACGACGGTGCCGGTGATGATCGACGCGATTGCCTCCTCCCCCAGGAGCACTTCAAGGATAGAAGGGTTCCCCTTGGGCAGTCGTACCCCGAGTCCATGAGAGGCGTTCGCCTGGGAGTCCATATCGACCAGCAAGACCCGTTCCCCGGACTGCGCCAGGTTCGCGGCGAGGTTGATCGCGGTCGTGGTCTTGCCCACGCCGCCCTTCTGGTTTGCAACAGCGTATATCAGCGCAGTCCTCTTTCGACGTCTCGGTCGCCTTGCGGTTGGCCGGCCTCAGGCCCGCCCCAAAGGTCTCTTGGCCGGTATGCCGGCGCGACGCGGGTACCCCCCTGGGGTTGGACGCGCCTTGCGAGCCATACACGCCCACCGATCGTGAGCCCCCACGAACGGCATGATGCGCACCACCTCGAGCCGGTCCGAGCCCAGTATACCGAGAGCTCTCTCGGCCTGAATACGCTCTTGGTCCGATATTGGGCCTTTCATAGCCACCATCGTCCCCTCGACCTTCAGCAACGGCAGTGAGTACTCACAGACGACCGGCAGAGCCGCCAACGCCCGTGACACCACGACATCGTGGGCTTCGCGGCCTTCCAGCCGTCCGTATTCCTCGGCTCGCAGGCTCCGGACCCGGATGTTCTTGAGTCCCAACGCATCCGCGCACTTCTCAATGTGGGCGCATTTCTTTCCCACGGACTCGACGGCCGTTATCTCTGCACCAGGTAGCGCCAGCGCCAGGACGAGCGCCGGGAAGCCACCCCCCGAGCCGATGTCGGCAACGGAGCGTGCTCGGGAAACCTCCACGAACTGAAGAAGCGAGAGCGAGTCGAGATAGTGGGTTTTCTCGATCTCCTTCGGATCGCGCACCCCAGTGACGTTGAATCCTGCGCCAAGAGTGAGGTCGCCGAGAAGCGCCAGTCCCGCCTGGGCGTCGTCGTCGAGCCCGTAGGCCGCGTAGCTTGCTGTCTCGGTCAGGTCCAGTCTGGCGCCCCGTTACTCGTCGTCGACAGTGATGGGGTAGGGACTCGCGCCCTGTCCGCCTTTGCATGGCCTGCCGCGCCCCTGCCTCCCCGCGGCACGGTACAGGTAGATGAGCAGGACCGAGATATCCGCGGGCGAGACACCAGGCACCCGCGACGCTTGGCCAACGGTCGTGGGTTGGATCCGGCTCAGTTTGTCCTTAGCCTCGTACGTCAGGCCCTCCAACGCTTTGTAGTCGAAGCCCTCAGGAATGGTCAGCGTTTCGGTGGCTCGATGTCGCTTGATCTCGGCCATCTGTCTGCGGACGTATCCGTTGTACCGGGCCTCGATCTCGAGTTGTTCGATGACATCCCTGGGGGCAACGGCAATCTGTTCCCTGTCGGCGGGCGAGACCATGGCCAGCAGATGCGCGAAGCTCACCTGCGGTCGTCTGAGCACCTTCGCAGCGCTCTGTGACTCCTCCAGCGGAGGCGTGCCTAGAGACTCCAGCAGTTGGTCGGTCGTTTCTCCAGAGCGCACTTGCACTGCATCGAGCAATTCCGCGTACTCGGCGAGCTTCTGCCTCTTGGTGTCGACCACGCTCATCTGTTCGTCGCTGATGAGACCCAACTCGTAGCCGAGATGAGACAACCGGTCCGAGGCATTGTCGTGTCGCAGCAGAAGCCGGTATTCGGCTCGAGAGGTGAACATCCTATACGGCTCATCAACGCCCTTCGTGACCAGGTCATCGATGAGCACCCCGATGTACGCCTGGTCTCTTCGTAGAATGAAAGGCGCTTCGTCTCGCGTGTAGAGAGCGGCATTGATGCCGGCCATGAGTCCTTGAGCCGCCGCCTCTTCGTAGCCCGAGGTGCCGTTGATCTGACCGGCGCTGAAGAGCCCGTGTACATTCCTGGCCTGGAGCGCCAACGTGAGCTGCTGGGGCGGCAGATAATCGTACTCGACCGCATACCCTGGACGCACCAACCGCGCTCTCTCGAGCCCTGGGGTCGCCCGGATGATCATCTCCTGTACGAACACCGGAAGGCTGGTGGTCAGCCCCTGAAGATACACTTCCTGGGTAGTGACGCCTTCGGGCTCCACGAACACAGGATGACGTTGCTTCTCTGGGAAATTGATGAGTTTGCGATCGATAGATGGGCAATACCTGGGGCCCTTCCCGCTGACCGACCCGCTCTTGATCGGGCTCAGATGGAGGTACTTCGAGACGACTTCGTGGGTATCGGGGGTAGTGTGGGTGAGATAGCAGGGCACTTGCCGCCGTGGTGACGGCGTTTGCCAGTGCGAGAAGGAGAGAGGGATTTGATCCCCATGTTGTATGACCATGCGGTCAGGATCGATGGTCCTTCCGTCTATCCGGGGCGGTGTCGCCGACTGGAAGCGGCCCAACTCGAGACCCGCTGCAAGGAGACTCGCCGACAGCTGCCGGGCGGGTAGTTCACCGACTCTTCCAGCCGCGTAGCTCTTTTCCCCGACGACGACCTTGGCGCGGAGAAAAGTGCCGGTTGCCAGCACTAACGCGCGGCAGTCCAGACGGCGACCATCCGCGAGTCGCAACGACCTCAGTGTTTCACGTGAAACATCAATCGACGCCGCCTCACCCTGCACCAGGTCGAGGTTCGGGGTACGGCTCAACACCACCTTCATCCAGTCCTCGTACAGCCGCTTGTCGGCCTGCACTCGTAGCGCTCTTACTGCCGGTCCCTTGGAGGTGTTGAGCATCTTGATCTGGATGAACGCCCGGTCGGCGTTCCTGCCCTGCTCGCCCCCCAGAGCATCCACTTCTCTGGTGAGTTGCCCCTTCCCAACGCCCCCCACGGCCGGATTGCACGGCATCAGAGCTATGTTGTCCAGGTGCAGCGTGACGAGAGCCGTCCGACACCCCATGCGCGCCGCCGCAAGCGCCGCCTCACAACCAGCGTGACCGCCCCCCACGACCACCACGTCGTAGTTCCAGGACCTGTCCTTCGCCTTGGTCAACGGTATCGCCGTGCGGCTCATCGGCTTGAAATCTCACGCCGCAATGAACGCGCGATGTCCGCAGCCACCCTCGTTCCCGAAGCTAGGCTCTCCAGGTAGTCACTCGCGCCCCCAGCGCGACCCGCCACCCACAGAAACCCTGCGCCGACCTGACTGGTCCGCACGGCTCCATCATCAGTGACCGTTTTCACCACCAGCCCCCTGACCCGATGCTCAAGGCGGCTTGCTATCGTCTGCGCGCCTCCGTCCTTGTCAGCAGTCAATGGCGCACTCCGCCACAGCTCCCCTGCGATACCTGAGCCTCCCGGCGTCGCGTACACCTCGCCGGTAGCCAACCCGTCCGGAGACAACAGCGGTGAGTAGCCGTCGCCGTGCCCTCGGCGCACGACCATCTGCTCGAGCCGAAGTCCTGGGCTCAGATGCGGTGCCTCTGGCCACCCCTCACCCCACCCCAGAGGCGGGCAAACGCCGACACCCGTTCCCTCCCTCGTCGCGTTCTGTCTATCCAGCCGCGTTGCGTCCTGTCGCTCCGGACGCGTCTCATCCCAGCATGAGGTGCTGCCGCCTTCCGGAGACCCCGTGAGTTCCCACACCGACGATCCGTATCGACCAACCAAGACGTCCCGGAGCGACACTGTGCCGACCATCTCTTCTGTTGGACTGTTGCCCACGGCCCTCTCCGCAGCAATCGTCCGATCACTCCCCGAGTGTGCCTCCAAACAAGCGCGCGCCAGTCGAGGCCCCACCTCCACCGAAGCCTCGTCGAACTCGAATCCCAGATCTTCGAGTGACGCCCGAAGACCGTCTGACGGTGCCTCTCCGTAGCGGCCTCCAGGAAGAACGTCTCCCCCCACGACCACATGACCACCAAGACTGAGCCCCACGGCAATCACGGCCACATCGCCTTCGATCTCTTCGCCGAACGCGGTGTCAACGACCACGCGCGGCCGCTCCTCGGAGCTACTGGACGCCACCATTCGAACGCCCACCACAAGCCCCTGCCTAAAGCGTAGCCCAGGCAGACACTCCAAAGCCCGTTTTGTCTCGACGCTCAACATGCGCCTGTCGACAACGAAGAATCTGTCGCCACCCGCAGGAGCCGCCGAGGAGTCCAGCCAGACCTCGCGCAGGGCCACCGGTAGCGATCTTAGAGTCTCCCTGACGCGCTCCCAGCCCCCGGCCCCCGCGATAACGTCGGGGCCGAAACCTGGCAGGCCGATTGCGTCGAGGGCGCTGCTGACGACGGTGACAGATATCCCCCTCGCGGCCAGACCCGTCGCACACGCGCAACCGGACACGCCGCCGCCTATCACGAGCGCCGCGGGTCTGTGCCCGGTTGGAGGCACCTCCGACGCTCCCGCTCCCCCGTGCCGCAGGACCTTGCTCATCGTCGGATGTTCACTTTCCAATGCAGAACCTACTGAAGACCTCGTCCAACAGGTCGGGGGTGAGATCTTCGCCGGTGATACGTCCAAGGGCATGCACCGTCGTTCGGATATCCTCGCAAACGAGCTCCTCGTCGTCACGCCGGCGCGCCGCCTCCAACGCCCCTGCTACGCTGTCTGAGGCCTCCGAGACAAGCGCTCGCTGGCGCTCGCTGGCGAGGATGGGCTCCTCAAGGTCCCACCCCTGATCTCCCACTATCGCCTCCTGGATCGTAGCGCGGAGTTCGTCAATCCCCTCGCCCGTCAGCGCCGAAACCGCGCACAGTCTCCGCCCCCCCATTAGTCGGAAGACCTCCCCCAGCGCATCGGAAGAGACGTGGTCGACCAAATCGAGCTTGTTCCCGAC
>JAFGIH010000802.1 GCA_016929985.1 Thermoleophilia bacterium
GCGCAGTTGATGCACCAGGACGAGCTGATCCTCGGGGGCGTGCGCTACTCGATGTTCAACACCACTCGCAAGGCGCACCCGCTGGAGGCGACCATCGAGCGACTTGGCCAGGCCACCGGGCTGTCCTGGCAGGAGCTGCTGCCCAAGGTGGCGGTGGTCGACAACAAGGCGCTGGAGAGCTTCGTGAAGGAGCTGGGCAAGACCCTGGACAAGGGGCGGGTGACGTTGCTCAAGGCGGAGCTCGCCGCCGGTGCAGAGAGGACGTACACGCCGCGTCTCTGGGCAAAAATGACACGAAGATGACGGCTACGCAGCATCCGTTGATGTGATGCTGCATGGCCCAAACCAACCTGGCAACCCACGGCAAGGCTGGGCATGGCTGGGCTGGGCGAGGCCAGCCAAGGCCAGCCAAGGCAAGGCAAGGATCATGAAGCTGATTGAAGTCTGGATCGAAGGAACGAACTCTCTCCTCCAGCATCGTTTCTCGGAAACCGTGGAGGTGGACACGAAGAGGGTCACGCGACGAGTGCAACTCGCATCGGAGACTCCGCGTGAAGCCGCCGAGCGCTCCGCCTACCGCGAGTCGGATGGCGCGCTCTTCTTCCCAGGAGCTGCAATCGCTCGACTGCTGCGGGAGGCAGGTAGCGCCCACAAGCAACGCGGTTCTCGGCGCTCCGTGAAGTACATCGTGCCTGCCGCCGTGCTGGTTCTCGATGACGCGATCCCCCTCTTCGCGTTGGACCGCGAGCGCCGCCTCCGCGACTTCGAGGTCGACGCCAGGCCGGTCACGATCCCGGCAACCAAGGGGCGCATCATGCGCTTCCGCCCGCGACTGGACGAATGGACGGCGAGGATCCGGCTGCGCATCAACGAGGATGTACTGCCGGCAGACGTGATCCGCCAACTGCTGGTCGAAGGCGGAATGCAGATCGGCGTCGGCGACTACCGTCCGGAGCGGGGCGGGCCTTTCGGGACTTTCGCGGTTGTCTCATGGGACGAGGGTGACGCGGAATCCACAACCCGCGACGAGGTGGCGGCATGATGGACGCGGAGATGCTGGCAGAGCGCATCGCACGGCTCCCCACCGACGAGCGTTTCATCCTGGAGACCCTGCTGGACCGGCTCGAGCAGGGCCGGGACGAGTACGGGCCGTGGAACGTGGGTGACCGGCGGGACTACCGCGAGGAGGCTTTCACCGAGGTCATCGACGGTCTTCACTACTGCGCCGCCGGGCTGGTCCGGCTTCGCCGGGGCGGTGAACGATGAGCGGCGCTAGATCACGACGCAAGGGAGCCCAATTCGAACGAGACATGGTCCACTGCTTCCGAGAGGCGATGCCCGGGGCCGAGATTCGGCGTGGATTGCAGTACCGCTGCGGCGAGGAGGTGGCCGATGTGGACTGCCCCGTCTTCTGGCCTGAACTGAAGCGGGGCAAGAAACCCAACGTGCGGGCCGCACTGCGCCAGGCGCTGGCCGCGGCGCCCAAGGGGCGGGTACCAGTGGCGGTGATCCGAGACGACCGACAGGAGCCGTTTGTGGCGCTCCTGTTGGAGGACTTCCTCGACTTCGTCGCCGAGTGGTGGCTCGGGAGGAACCGGTGATGCGGCTTGCGGCTGTCTGTTTTCCCCCCGCGCCCCCCTTTTGCCGGCGGCGCCCGGGAAGTGAACGTTCACCTCCGCCGGGGCGGTGAACATCGGCGTGAACAGGGGCCTCAGGAATGGCCGCTACTGTGAGCAAGGTGGCCGTTGAACGGAGGGTGGGCATAGGGTGAACGATTTGGAGGGTCCGCGATGATGGTCACTTACGGCGTTCGGGGTGGCGTGTGATGGCGCGGCGAGGGCCTCACCGATGGCCGCTTTCCTGGCCCTGGGCCCGGGGGGCGGCTGAAATTTCGGATCAATTACGTCCACTTGGCGTGTTCCTGGTGCCTCTTTGCACTGGGGCTGGGTATGGGAATTGAACACCGGTGAACGGGCCACCGCTGCCAATTGAACACGGGCCCCAAAACAGGCCGATTTCGGCCCTGTGTTCACTTGAGGGTGCAAGTGGGCCAGAAGCGGCCATCCCGCGCCATGGCACCGCACAACCACGAAGGAGAAGATCACGATGAGAGACCAACCTGGACGACCTCCGAAGAGTGATGGTCCCGCAATTCCTCACGACGAGGTGGACCATCTGCTGGTCCATGGCGAGGTCGTCGAAGAGGAGGACGGCGTCGGCACCCGGGTCCACTACCCGAGCTACCGCCAGCTCGCGGACCGCTATGGTGTGGCCCATAGCCTGATCGCCAAGTTCGCCAAGGAGCACAACTGTCTGACCCGGCGCAAGCAGGCCCAAAAGCGCGTCCGTGAGATGGCCGATGTCAAGCTCGCCGAGATGCGAGCAGACGACATCGCCATCTCCCGTGACGACATCATCCGGTGCATCGACCGCTACATCGCCAAGTTCGAGGAGGCCCTCAAGGAGGGCCGCGTACGCTGCGACAATCCCTCGGACTACAACACGATGATCCGCCTCAGGGCCTTCGCCATGGGTGACCCGGACTCCCGTCACGAGGAGCTGGGGATCACCCTCGAAGACATGCAGCGGGGCCACGCGCGCCTGCTCGAGGTCGAGGAGCAGATCCGCAAGAACCCCGCCATCACCGGGATGGCCGTTCCGACACCGGCCATGCTGGATGCCGACGATGACGACGATGGCGGTGATGGAGGGGGTTCCCCTCAGCTGAACTGAGTGGGTCCATCGGCTCACGCGGAGCTCAGCACCGCAGGTCCTGCACGGACCCCAGCAGGTCCTCGAGGGACGGATGGGTGTACATCTGGGTCGTGGTCGCCGACAGGTGTCGAGCGAACAGCTGGGTGAGCCGCAGGTCCTTGTTCTGGCGGTAATGACTCGTGCACGCGCAGTGTCTCAAGCAATGGAAGCTGTATCGCCTCTCGAATCCGGCCCGCTCCTGCCACCGGGCGAACATCGTCCGCATCTGGCGGGTGGACAGACGGTTGCCCTTGCGGCTGACGAACAGCGGTGCCTCCGGTGCCAGGCTCATGCCGCACCGCCGCATCCACCCCAGGTAGTGTCTCAGCTTGGCTCGCAGGGCTTCGCTCAGCACCACCTGCTGCAGCTCGGGGTCGGGGTTGGAGCGCTTGAACACCCGAAGCCGAACCCGGTGTCGTACTCGGCCCTGGTCGTCGGCGATATCCCCCACGTCCAGGGCGGCGATCTCATGCTCACGGAGCGCCGTGCCCAGGGCGAGGGCGATGATCATGTGGTCTCGAAAGCCCCGGCGGTGTTCGCCGGTCACCTGCAGCAATCGGGCCTGCTCAGCATCGCTCAGGGTCCGGGGCGGCGCGGGGATCCGGTCTGCGTAGCGGCTCATGACATCCTCCTGGCCAGCACGGTGGCCAGGTCACATGCACGCTCTCTTTGGCAGACAAATCAAGGTGATAAGGGGGCAAGCAGGTGACTGGCGTTGTCGTCAAGCGCTCCGAATCCGAGCTGGCCGACCACGTGCAGAGCGAGTCGAGGTTCATCTCGTCGCTGTGCCAACTCGACGGCGAGCCCATCGAGCTGGAGCCTTACCAGGCGTCGTTCCTCAACAACCGCTCCCGCTTCCGGTGGATCAACAAGAGCCGGCAGGTGGGCTTCTCCATGGTGATGTCCCTGGAGGCACTGGCTCGCTGCCATCTGCGGGAGGGACACACCTCGGTGTTCGTGTCCTTCAGCCTGGACGAGGCCAAAGAGCGGATCCTACTCGCTCGCCAGGTCTTTGAGGATCTGCCCGCGTCGTACCAGAAGCGCCTCGTGGTGGACTCGAAGACCGAGCTGACATTCGAGTCAAACGGTCCGAGAAAGCGGATCTCCCGGATCCTCTCGGTCCCATCGAAGGCCCCTCGTGGCAAAAAAGGTGACATCGCCCTGGACGAGCTGGCGCATTACGTCAACGACCGGGAGGTGTACCGGGGCTCCACTGCCCTGATCCTCCGGTCCAAGGGGCAGCTCACCGGTTGCTCTACGCCCCTGGGTCGCCGGGGCATCTTCTGGGAGATCGCTACCGAGTCCCTGCGCCGTTACCCGCACCACTCCCGGCAGACCGTGCCCTGGTGGCTCTCACGGTTCTTCTGCCGGGACGTCGCTCGCGCCGCGGTGGAGGCCCCCCACATGACCACCGCCGACCGCGTAGCGGCCTTCGGCCGACAGGTGCTCATCGAGCAGTTCGACTCCCTGCCCCTGGACGACTTCCAGCAGGAGCTCGAGGCCCTGTTCGTGGACGAGAGCTACTCGTACTACAGCTACGAGCTCATCCTGCCCTGCACCAGCGACGACCTCGATCTCCACCACGACTTCGCCTCGCTGCCCCGCCCCACCGGCCGACTGGTCGCCGGATTCGACGTGGGCCGTACCCGGGACCACTCCGAGCTCGCCGTCTTCGAGCAGCAGGGCGAACGGTTCGTGTGTCGGATGCTCCGGCGCTACGAGCAGGTCCCCTTCGCCGAGCAGGAGGCCGACCTGCGACGGCTCCTCGACCAGGTGCCGGTGGCCCGCCTCTCCATCGACCGCAGCGGCATCGGCATGCACCTGGCCGAGAACCTATCACGCGACTATCCCCAGGTTCAGGCCGAAGTCTTCACCAACGACTCCAAGGAGCGCTGGGCCACCGACTTCAAGATCCTGCTCCAGCGCCGCGATGTCACCCTCCCACGCGACCGCGAGCTCGTGGGCCAGATCCACTCCATCAAGCGACGAGTCCTCCCCTCCGGCAAGGTCGCATTCGACGCCGAGCGCACCACTCGCGCCGGCCACGCCGACCGATTCTGGGCTATCGCCCTGGCCTGTCAGAAGGAGCGCGGGCCGGCAGCTGGGGGCGGGGTGGAGATCGGTGTGCGGGTGCTCGGGTAGAACCATCTGCATCCCCCTGCTCGAAGTTATCCTGGATGGACGGTGTCGTGCCCAGAAGTCCATGATATGATCTGTGCCAAGATGCCCTGCCATGCTGGATTCCCGCTTGGCCGAATGGAGGTGGAGCATGATTTTACTGTTCTTCGGCGCAGGCGCGAGCTTCGGGTCCGACACGACTGGTACGCCCCCATTGGGTGACGATCTCTTTGCTGCCTTGCAGCAGTTCAACCCCCAAGGCTGGGGCAGGCTTTCACCGACGGCAGCTTCTGCTTTTGCAGGCGATTTTGAGGCAGGCGTCGTGGATCTCTCGCAGACGAATCCGCACGCATTGCCGCCGCTGCAAAGGGCGATGGCTGCCTACTTCTATGGTTTTACTCCGTCTCCAGACAACGTGTTCATAGGACTGGCAAACCGCATCAGTTCGGTTCACCGGAATGTCGCCATTTGCACCATCAACTACGAACGGTTGCTCGAAATCAGTCTTGTTCGCGCCGGTATGCAGCCGGTGGTTGGGCGCGATGCGAAGGCAGGAACCAGAGAAGTTGAGATCTGTTTGCCCCACGGGTGCTGCCATCTCTTCTGCGATTCGGTGATGGGGAACGCTCAGGCAGTGTCCTTCGCCGGGATGAATGTACAAACCAATGGACCTGTAATGGCTGCGCGATCGGAAGCGGAGTTCAGGCGCAGGATCCAGAACGACGCGTTTCCACCTGTGATGAGCTACTTCGAGCCAGCCAAGAGAACCACATCTGGTGACAACTTCATTCAGGCCCAGCGACGGCGGTGGGCCGAGCTCGTTCAGTCCGCAGATGTCGTGGCAATTGTTGGCGTTCGAGTGCGAACGCAGGACGTCCACATTTGGAACCCTCTGGCGAGTACTCATGCCCGCCTTGTGTACTGCAGTGGCCTAAGCGGTGCGCCTGAGTTCAGGCAATGGATGACGGCCCAGAGACCAGGACAGACTGACACAGTGATTGAGAAGTTCTTTGCGGATGGGTTTGACGAACTGTGCTCATCTGTTGGGATATAGCCAGGTGTCACCCGCGCGGTTAGCAGCCGGGTTGGCTCTTTCACTCGGTTTTGGTGGGCCGTCCCTTTCCGTAACGTCCCTCCCTATTCCTTTGTAGGAGGGGGCGCTGCCTCTCTTCGCCGCGGCTCAGGTTCGGGAGCCCGTCGAGGATGCGCTGGGCGCCTCCGCGGCTAGGGAGGTGCCCGATGCAGAGCCACGTCAAGCTGTTCGTCATCCCCGCGGACCGGGTTCCGGCCGGACCTCCGGAGCCGCCCCGGGAACTCCAGGTCGAGGCGCCGAGCATTGACCTGCTCCGGGCCCAGGTCCGAACGAAGGTGGCCGAGCTCGGATACCAGGTCAGGACCGCCTCCTTCGGGCCGGACGGGCTGGTGGTGTACGCAGAGGATCGGCCTTGAGCCATACGGAGCAGGCGGCCCACGCCGCCGAGGACCGGCTCCAGGCCATCCTGAAGGCCGTGGTGGTGGGTGCGGAAGACTCGGTCCCAGCGAGCGTGCCCGGGGGCGAGGAGACCCTGACGCAGTTCACCGAGGCGGGCGCCATCGAGCCTCCCTACGACCCGCTCGCGCTGTGCCTGCTGACCGAGCACTCCAACTCGCTGCGCCAGAACGTCGACGCCTACGCGGTGAACATCGACGGATTCGGCCATCGGCTCGAGCCGGCCATCGACTTCGAGGACGAGGGGGCGAACGAGCAGGTGGCCGAGTGTATTTACCTGGAGCGGGTAGCCGCCCGGGATCGGGGGGACCTGCCTGAGGACGCCGAGCTGGAGCCGAGCACCGAGGACGTGGCCACGCGGCGAGCGGAGTTGCAGCGGCTGGCCCGGGTGGAGCGGGCGCGGCTGACGTCGTTCTTCAGCTTCTGCTGCTTCGACCACTCATTCGTGGACCTTCGCCGGCGGAGCCGGCAGGACTTGGAGGTCACGGGCAACGCCTACTGGGAAGTCCTGCGCAACGGCAAGGGCGAGGTGGCCCGGCTAGTCTACGTGCCCTCCTACACCGTTCGGCTGCTGTCGCTGGACGTCGAGCCGGTCGAGGTGACCGACCGGATACAGGTGTCGCCGGTGAGCTTCGAGCCGGTGACGACGCGGGTGCGCCTGCGGCGCTTCGTGCAGATCCAGGGCACGGAGCGGGTGTTCTTCAAGTCCTTCGGAGATCCGCGAGTGGTGTCGCGCAAGACCGGGACGGTGTTCGCGGACGCTGAAGCGCTGTCCGAGGCCGACCCCGAGGACGGGCCGGCTACGGAACTGATCCACTTCGCCGTGCACTCGCCCCGGACCCCCTACGGGGTCCCCAGGTGGGTGGGGACTCTGCTCGCGGTGCTGGGCTCGCGGCAGATGGAGGAGGTCAACTACCTCTACTTCGAGAACAAGTCGGTGCCGCCCCTAGCGCTGCTGGTCTCGGGGGGCAAGCTGTCCGAGCCGTCCATCCCGCGCATCGAGCGGTTCATCGAGGAGAACCTCAAGGGCAAGGACAACTTCCATCGCGTTCTGATCCTGGAGGCCGAGGGCGGGAGCGGCTCGGGCGAGAACGCCCGGGCCAAGATCGAGCTGCGGCCGCTCACCGACGCCCAGCAGCAGGACGCGCTCTTCCAACTCTACGACGAGCGCAACATCGACAAGGTCGGCAGCGC
>JAFGIH010000803.1 GCA_016929985.1 Thermoleophilia bacterium
ATACTCGTCACGGCCAGCCGCACCTCAGGCGGCTTCTGCATGATGAGAGAAGACCACATGAAGGAGTCGCACCTGGGAGACATCCTCCGTGAGTTCCCAGAACTGGCTGCTGCCGAGGGTCTTGGAGCGGTTCGCCGGTGGAAGAGTCGCCTCTACACCCGCGTGTCGGTCAGGTCGGGATGCTTCGCCCTCCCCGCCGCCCAAGATCCGTTGTACGGCGTCCGCCCCGGCGACCTCCTGCTGGTGGTGAGGGGAAGCTACCTCGGCCCAAGCTTCTTAGCCAAGGGTCCGCTGCTGGAAGAGGCCCTCCGGCATCCCGAGCTCGAGATCTTTGAGTGACACCCCGACGGTGACGCTCCAAGACCAACGCCCCCGAGTTTTTCCGCGCCCCGTTCACGGTAGTAGAAGAGAAAACTCACGGAAGAGGCCAATGATGTCTGAGCAGGTCCAGGAACCGGTGGAGTGGAACGGAAGAGAGATCTTCGACGCCAACAACCGTGCGATAGGCACGATCGCCGGTCTCGCCTTTCCACGCAGGCGGTTCGGCACAACGTGGTTGCTGATAGACACGGATGGCGACGAGAAGCTCCCGGTGCCTCTCATCGAGATCCGCACGGTGGGGGACCGTCTCGTTCTCCCCTATCCGGCCTCATATCTCCGCACCGCGCCCATGCTGGTTGACGGCAAGCGTCTCTCGAAGGCGGAGTTGCGCAGGTTAGGCCTCCACTACGGCTTCGAGGCCGAAGGACCAGGCGCCTCTTGCTGCCAGGGCTGTGGCCTCTGCAAGATCCTCAAACAGGCCGGACGTGACTAAGCGAACCCGCCGCTGCAGCCCGTAGAACTGCTTCCTGATCCACCATCTGTAATTAAGATTAACTAAGACTAGACGTCTCCGCCTCTGTCTTATATGATGCGAGTTGAGCGGCAGCGCCGGCCGCGGCACCCTCGCAAGGGCAGGGTGGCCCGATCGTCAGGCAGGCTGGAAGACCGCGCGGACAAGTGTTGGATGGTGTCTCATGCGAACTGGTTCAACTAACGAAGACCATCTTGGGAACCCACCCCGCATCCTCCCGCGGAATCAAAGCCTGCGGTCCCACCTCCTACCATTTCCGTCAGATCGGTTTGCCCGTACCAGCGAGGCACAGCCACGCCATAGGGGGAACGTGCGCGCGTGATCCATCCATAGAATCGGAGGTACATGTTGAAGAAGCCACGGCCATTACTAGTCCTTCTGACGGTAGTAGTACTCCTATTGTCCATCGTCATCGCCGCCTGCGGCGAAGAGGAACCGGCCGCGACTACAGCGGCGCCAACTGAGACTACGGCGGCGCCAACTGAAACCACCGCGGCGCCGACGGAGACGACTGCCGCGCCGACTGAGACTACGGCGGCGCCAACCGAGACTACGGCGGCGCCGTCGGGTGAGTCGATCGAGCTGTCGATGGCCAGCCTCTATCCCGCGAGCGCGCCGCCGGCTCAGAGTCTCGACCGCTGGGCCGCCAAGGTGGCCGAACTCAGCGGCGGCCGGCTCACGGTGCGGCACTTCACCGACAACACCCTCCTGGCAGCTCCCGACATGCGTATCGGCGTGGAAGCGGGTACTGCCGACCTGGGCTCCTCCTTCATCTACAAGCCAGAGCCGAACTTCGACCCCAGCTTGGTGATGTCGCAGCTCATCCTGGGTCTGGACTACGAAGACTGCCTGAAGATCTTCGACGATCTTTGGAACGAGTTCCCCGATCTGTGGAACGGTCAGTGGGACAAGTTCAAACTGCTCTGGATCACCGTGATCGACCCGAACCTCATGTTCACTGTTGACACGCCGGTGCGCACCATGGCAGACGCCAAGGGTCTGCAGCTCCGCATGCCCAGCAAGTCGACGGGTGAGATGCTGAAGAACTTGGGCGCGGCCCCAGTGGAGATGGCCACGGCCGATTGGGTGGTATCCCTTGACAAAGGGACTACCGACGGCGCCATGACTTCCGTCGGTAGTGTGCTCGATCATCAGGTCGGCGGAAAGCTGAAGTACCTCACCAGATACTCCACAGGCCCGGGCGTGACGTTCCTGATCATGAACAAGCAGAAGTATGAGAGCCTGCCCGCCGATCTGCAGAAAGTCATCGACGACAGCGCGGAGTTCGGCAAACAGGACTTCGTCCAGGCCAAGAAGGATGCCGAGAAGGCTGCCTACACCTACGTGCAAGAGCAGGGCATGGAAATCATCGACCTGGCGCCGGAAGAATACGCGGCGTGGGATGCCGCAGTGCGGCCTGTCTTCGACGCGATCGCCGCTGATCTCGACTCGAAGGGCTTCCCGGGCACCGAGATCGTCACGTTCGCGTTGGAGCGCGCAAAGTACTACCAGTCCAACTAGCAGCGGATAGCGGCTGCATAGAGCCGGTAGAGTAGGAACCGCCCGGATCACGCGACGTCCGATACCGTGTGATCCGGGCGGTCATGTCAAACGAGGAGAAGACCGCCTATGCGTTGGACCAAACTCGAGGACTATTTCTTCAAGGGGCTGTTGACTATCGGCTCTATCGCGATCCTCGCGATGATGGTGGTGGTGTCGTTCAACATCTTCGGGCGCTGGCTGGACCGCCCGATCATGGGCGCCATAGAGATCGCGGGACTTCTGGGCGGTGTAGCCGCGGCGGTCGCACTGCCATACGCCGTGAGAGAGAGACGAAACGTCGTGGTGGACGTGCTGGCGAGTCGCATGCCACGACGCGTGAGAGGCTTCTTTGACACCTTCACTTTCCTACTAAGCCTAGCCGGTGTGGGGATTCTGGTCTATGCGGCGTTCAAGCAGGCCAGGTTCGCGGCCAGTTTCGGTGAGGAGACCCTGGTCGTCTCGGCTCCGACGTCTCCGGTGAAGTTCATCTGGGCTATTGGGCTTCTGCTGCTCGCGCTGTTGCTCCTACGAGACATCGTCATCGCGTTTCGTAAGGGGATAAACCGGTGACCCCCATCGTCACAGGTATCGTCGGCGCGGCCGTATTGCTCGTGCTCATGTTCATGGGCATGCCCATCGGGTTCGTCATGCTCGTGACCGGCTTCGTGGGATTCGCGTACCTGGTCACCTTCGATGGCGCGCTCCAAGTCGCAACGTCGGTACCCTACACTCTCGTCACCAGCTACGACTACGCCGTGCTGCCTCTCTTCCTCCTGATGGCGGAAATTTGCATGGCAGCAGGCATGGGACAAAGCCTCTACCGCCTGGTATACGTTTGGGTCGGGCGGATGCGGGGCGGACTGGCGATCGCAAGCCTTGGCGCCTGTGCTTTCTTTTCAGCCGCCAGCTCCTCGAGCATCGCCACTGCCGCCACCGTCGGGCTCGTCGCTGTTCCGGAGATGAGAAAGTACAACTACCAGAGTGGTCTGGCGACCGGTTGTCTCGCGGCCGGAGGTGGGCTCGGGATCCTCATCCCGCCGAGCGGGCTGCTCATCATGTACGGGATCATGACCCAGCAATCCATCACCAAGCTCTTCATAGCCGGGCTGGTTCCTGGGATCTTGCTTACCTTGATGTTCATGGCGATGATCTACATCCGCGCCCGGTTCAACCCCGAGCTTGCACCGGCCGGTCCGAAGACAAGTCTCAAAGAGAAGATGACTGCCACCACCGACTCAATTGAGATGATCGCCCTGCTCGCCCTGGTCATCGTGGGACTGATCATCGGGTGGTTCACCCCCACCGAGGCAGGCGCCGCAGGCGCTCTCGGCGCACTCGTCCTGTCGCTCATCAGGAGGCGGCTTAGCCTCAAAGGCTTCATGACGGCGCTGGTGAATGCGCTTCGAACAACGGGGATGATCTTCATCATCCTCATGGGAGCCTTGGTCTTCAACTCGTTCCTGGCCATCTCGACCATACCTATGGAAGTGGCCGGTTGGGTGACCGGGCTCGGCTTTCCCCCGGTGGTGGTGACGATTCTCATCATCATCCTCTACCTGCTCCTTGGCACCTTCATCGACGAAGTGTCACTGGTGCTGCTGACCATTCCCGTGTTCTATCCTCTTATGGTAGAGCTTGGTTATGACCCGATCTGGTTCGGCATCATAATCGTCATGGTGGTGGAGATGGGGATGATCAGCCCTCCGGTGGGGATGACTATCTATGTGATCAAAGGCATTGCCCCGGATATCCCCATCGGGACCATATTCCGAGGCGTTGTACCGTTCTTGCTGGTGGATGTGATCTTGGTTGCCCTGATCATCATCTTCCCGGCGATAGTGCTGTTCTTGCCGGGGCTCGCCGGATAGCGGACGAAGATCGACAGACCGCAGAGCAGTCAAACTGAGGCCCTCCGGGGCCTCAGTCATCTTGTCGTTCGAGCTACCCTTGCGTACGCTGAGACGGCGAGGCGTCGGCGTAAGGAGTGGCGTTTCGTTCGTTCCACACACCGTTCTCCTTGAGCTGCTTGTTCCAGAACGACTGAGAGACCGGGAGCTTGAACACCGCCCGCATGATCGAGGCGGTCATCCGAGGAAAACGCTCCACGCCTGCCACCTCCGAAAGCAGGTCGGAGTCGAACTTCTCGCCGGCCGCCAGCGATTCGCCTAGTCCGCGCAACTGCTCCCATAGCCGCTCGTTCTTCTCCTCGGGCTTGTCGAACAGCACCTCCGCCCCACCCCGCACGATCGTCCCTGCGTACGAGCACTCCAGCCTTTGTGCAAGTCTTTCCAGATACCGCTCCAAGAACCTGGAGTGAAGCGCCTCAAAGAAACCCGACTGCACCATGAAAGCCAGGCGCGGGTTCCCTGGGCGTCCAACATAGGGCGCAAGAGCCTCGATGTACGCCATCACCAGCGCAGGCATCGCGTCCGTATAAAGGGGCATTCCCAACAGCACCGTGTCGTGCTGAGCAAAACCCTCCACCGCTTTCGCAAAGTCGGCGTGCCGCGAGAGATGCAATACCTGGGGCGCCTGTCCTCCTCCCCGTTCCCATCCGTCCGCCACGCGGGAGAGCATCTTCAGGGAGTTCGAGCGCGCACCCCTAGGAGAGCCATTAAGCAGCAGCAACGAAGGCATCGAACACCTCCTCCGGGCTGCGATCGGTGGTCGCGGTGAGGATCAGCCGCGACTTCACGTTGCGCGCCGTACGAGCCCAGATGGCCTGGGTGATCTCCAGGTCTTCGCTGGTGGTGTCGGACGTAGGCCCAAGCACCAACGCCAGCAGTGGATAGCGCTTGTAGCGCGCCTTGTGATGCATCTCGCCGCCCTCGATCTCAAGATAAGGATGGATCAAGGGGATCTGTTGATCGATGCATCGCTTGAGCAGAGACGTGGTGAACCCCATGGACATTGGGGACGCAAGGACGACGAGATCGGAGCCAAGCATCGCGCGGCACACTCTCTCGCTGTCGTCACGCCTAGCGCAGCGGCCCGGGGTCTTGACAAAACAGCTGAAGCATCCGGAGCAGCCCTTGAGGTCGAGCCCGCGCAAGTCGAGTACCTCGACCTCGTGCGCCGCGGCCCTGGCAGCCGCGGCCAGGACCTGCACGTATTGGTCGAACGCAGAGCCGCCCACCGGCTCGCCGTTGAATATGGTCACCTTCATGTCGGCCTGGCCTCCATTTGTTGGAAGGGCTGTGAAAGCCTGCTCGGCGCAGTGAGGCGTCAGGCCTGCCCCACGAGTTCCACCATGGCCTTGACGTGGGCCGGCGACGTGCCGCAGCAGCCGCCTATGAGGCGCGCGCCGGCGCGCGCACACTCGAGCACCCCCGCGGCAAAGTCCGCGGGCGTCATCTCGTAGACCGAGTGTTCGCCCCCGACCATACGCGCTTTGCCCGCGTTGGGCTGCGCCAGGATAGGTACCTGCGTCACTTCCCGCATCATCGCGACGATCTGAGCCATCTCCAGCGGATCGACACTGCCGCAGTTTGCTCCCACCACCGACGCACCGGCCTCCACCAGCGCCTCAGCGCAATCGCGGGCGCTGTTACCCATGACCGTCCGCCCTCCGTTGTTGCAGGTAGTGAAGGCGATCGAAGCCAGAATGGGGAGGTCGCTCACACTCTTCACGGCGCGCACGGCACACAACGCCTCGGCAAGATCGAACATGGTCTCGACTATGAAGCCGTCCACGCCGCCCTCGGCGAGGATGGAGGCCTGCTCGGCGAAGGTGGCTCGGGCTTCGTCTTCGGGCAGTTGTCCGTATGGTTTGAGCATCTTGCCGGTGGAACTGATGTCGCCGAGCACGTGCTGACCTTCGCCCGCGGCGGCCCTCGCCAGACCGGCTCCGGCCAGGTTCACCTCGCGCACGTCGACTCCTATGTGATGCGCCTCGATGCTGACGCGGTTCATGGTGAGAGTGTTGGTAATGATGAGGTCGATACCGCAGGCGGCATAGTCCGTGTGAACGGCCAGCACGGCGTCGGGATTGAACACGTTGTTCTGGCCGCCCATCTCCAGGCCGGCCGCGCCCAGCTGCGTGCCCATAGCGCCATCGAGAATGATGGTCTTCTTATCGCTTGCGAGCAGATCTTGCAGGCTCATCTCAGGCCTCCTATCGTCCCCCCGACCCCGCTGGTCCCCCCAAGACCGGGGCATATCTACCAGCTTAGTCTATCGCCGATTCTGCCGTGAACACACCGAATGCCGGCACGCGGCCTACTTCATGGACTGCAAGGCGCTCCGGCCGGCGATGCGCCCGGAGTTGAGGGCGAACGCCGAAGACAAGCCGGACGCCACATGGATGGGATAGCTATCGCCGTACATACCGCCCGCGTCGAAACCGCCGGCGTAGAGCCCCGGGATAACCTCACCCTTGGTGTCGAGCACTTCCATGTGCTCGTTGATCCTGATGCCACCCTTGGTCCCCAACATGACGGTACGGGCCCTGACCGCGTAGAACGTGGGGCCCAGCAGCGGCCGCAGATAACGGGGGGCCTTCGCCATCATGCCGTCACGACCCTTGGCGCAGAAGCCGTTGTATTCGTCGATAGTCCGGCGGAGCGTTTCGGGATCCATCCCGGCCGCGCGGGCAAGTTCTTCCACCGACCCGGCCCTGAAGATCTCGGTGGTGCCGGTTGTCATGATGGCCTCCAGCTCCTTGCGGAACTCCACGGGTCTGTATCCCGGTGGCTTCTCCGGGGTGAGCGACCGGTCGACGCCGTGAACGAGTACG
>JAFGIH010000089.1 GCA_016929985.1 Thermoleophilia bacterium
ATGAAGGGGATCCCCTTCTCGCCGGCGGCCTTGATCCCGTAGGCCATAGTGGAGGGGTACGTGTAGTAGCGGACGTTGATGTCCAGAATGTCATAGAGGAGGGCGTCCACGCTCTCCAGCATCTCCGGCTTGAACTCGAAGGTGGAGCCGTAGAGGGAGTACACAGGGACGCCGGTCTTCTCGTCCACGCTGTCGTCCAGATCCACCCCCGCCAGCGCGTCTCCCCGGATCCCGTGCTCGGGACCGAAGAGGACCACGAGCTCGATGTCCGGATGCTCGTGGAGCAGGTCTATGGTGGTCTTGCCGTTGCGGTCCATCCCGCTGTGGTTCGTGATGAGCCCCACCTTCTTCCCCTTCACCAGGTGCAGCGAGTCGGTGAGGAGGACTTCGATGCCCAGGCGCACCTGCGGCGCGGCCTCGGCGACAGTCGCCTCGGCGGCGTCCTCCGCGGGGGCCGCGCACGCGCCCAGGGTCGCTGCGAGGAGCAGGGCTCCGTTCCCAGCCAGGGTGGAGAAGGTGGACGGGGAGCCCCACCGTCCGAGGGGGCCGCGGCGCCTCGGGCGCCCGAAGGTCGGATCAGTCATGGGGAAAACCTCCACCGAGGGAGGTGGCAGAGCAAGAGCCTTGCCGGGTTCCCGGCCTCGGATAGGTTCCCCGAGCTTCGCCGACCGTCCCCCTCCGCTTCCCGAGGTCCTTCCATGGCGACCACCCGGGCCTGGCCCCTCCTCCTCACCCTCGGGTTCCTCGGTTCTCTCTCCGCGTGCGGCTCCAACGCCGCGGACGCACCCTCGGCGGGGCTGCGGGCCATGACCTACAACATCCACTTCGGTGACCCCGACCTGTCGGCAATCACCGAGGTGATCTGCACCTCGGGCGCGGACGTGATCGCCCTCCAGGAGGTGGACGTCCATTGGAGCGAGCGGAGCGCCTTCGCCCACCAGGCCTCCGAGATCGCGTCACGGTGCGGGATGGAGTTCCGCTACGGGCCCATCTACGACTTCCCTCCGCTCGAGGACGGGAAGCCGAACCGCCAGTTCGGCGTGGCCGTCCTCACCCGCTTCCCCGTCGTGTCGTGGAAGAACCACCTCCTCACCCGCCTCTCCACCCAAGCGGAGGGCCCCCCCACGCCCATGACAGGGTTCCTCCAGGTGACCGTGGACGTGGGCGGCACGGAGGTGGATGTCTTCTCCACCCACCTGGACTACCGCCCCGACCCGGCGGTCCGGAAGGCCCAGGTGGCGGAGATGCTCGCCGTCCTGGGCGACCTGAGCCGCCCCACCATCCTCATGGGGGACATGAACGCGGGACCCGGGCAGGAGGAGTTGGCACCGCTCTTCGCCAAGCTCAGGGACGCCTGGGCCGGACAGCCCGACCCCGGCAACACCATCCCCGTGGACGCGCCCACGAAGCGCATCGACTACGTGTTCCTGGCGGGACCCCTCCGGGCGGAGTCGGCACGGGTCCTGGACACGACCGCCTCGGACCACCGACCGGTGGTGGCGGACGTGGTCTTCGAGCGGCGCTGAAGAGGCCCCGGCAGGCATGGAGCGGACCTCCCCGGAGGGGTGCGCACGGGGGGGCCGACGTCCAGGTGATCCGGGCTGGCCCAGGTAATCGCCGGCATTGCTGCCGAACCGCCCTTCGTTTAGATAAGACGATTCAATTTCCGCGTTTCACCAAACGTTCCTTCCATCCAACGAGGGGTCAGTATGAGCTCTGCCCCGTGCGCAACCGCCCACCTCTCCAGGTGGCGGCTGGTATTGCCCGGCCTCGCGCTGGCTCTGGCGCTCGCCGCCGTGCCGGTATCGGCCCAGACCGGCACCATCGTAGGCCGCGTCATCGACGGCCAGAGCGGCCGGCCCGTGCCCACGGCCCAGGTCAGCATCGCAGGCACCCAGCTGGGCGCCCTGGTGGATGCCGAGGGCCGGTTCCGCATCGAGCGGGTCCCCCTGGGAACCCGCGAGGTCCGCGCCATCCGCATCGGCTACAACAACGCCTCCGCCACCGTCACCGTCGCCGCCGGCCAGCCCGTCTCCGTCGAGCTGCGCATGACCGAGACGGCCATCGGCCTCGATGAGATCGTGGTCACCGGCACCGCCGGCCAGACCCGTCGCAGGGCCATCGGCAACGCCGTGTCAACCGTGAACACGGCTCAGTTGATGGAGCAGGTGCCCGCGATGAACGTCACCGAGGTCCTCCAGGCCAAGACACCCGGCCTCACCATCATGCCCGGCTCGGGTACCGCGGGGACCGGTGCCAACTTCCGCCTGCGCGGCGCATCCTCGGTGTACGCCAACACCCAACCCACCATCTACGTGGACGGGGTACGCATCCACAGCGGCGGTCTGGGCAACTTCGACGTATTCGGGCAGAACACCTCGGCTCTGGACGCCATCAATCCCGCCGACATCGAGTCCATCGAGGTCATCAAGGGGCCTGCCGCCGCCACGCTGTACGGCGCCGAAGCCGCGGCGGGCGTCATCCAGATCATCACCAAGAAGGGCCGGCCGGGCGCCGTCTCCTGGGACGCCCGGGCCGAGTACGGGGGCAACACCTGGGTGGACGAGCTTCGTCCCATCAACTACGGCCTCGCCACCGCCGCCCGCATCGCCGACGCGAAGAACTACCCCTGGTACCAGGAACTCCAAGTGGGCGACATCGTCTCCCACCGGGTGATGAGCGAGCCCGACATCCTGCGCACCGGCAAGCTCACGAAGTTCAGCCTGGGCGCCCGTGGCGGCGGCGACAACTACGCCTTCTATGTCTCCGGCGGCCGCGACGAGGAGCAGGGCACCTACTACAACAACTTCTCGAACCGGACGTCCCTGCGCGGGAACTTCCAGTTCCAGCCCACGGAGAAGATGACGTTCTCCACCGACGTGGGCTACAGCATCAACGACGTCCGGCTTCCTCTCAGCGACAACATCGCATCCGGACCCATCATCGGGTCGTACCTGGCCATCCCTGGGCGGCAGTACAACTTCCCGGGCGGCCTGAATTACTCCCAGATCATGCCCGAGCGGTTCAACGAGTACCACAATTACACCCACTCGGACCGATTCCTGCTGGGCGGCAACGCCGAGTACAAGTTCTTCGAGGGGCTCAGCACGAAGGTCACCGTCGGCTATGACCTGAGCGCCGGGCGCGCCGAGGTGTACTTCAAGCCACAAACGCCGGGGAACAACCCCTGGCCAGCACGAGCGAGCTTCAACTACGACAACACCAAGGGGCTCCTCGCCCAGGGGCGCCCGCTGTACAAGAACCTCACGCTGGACTGGACGGCCCAGTATGCTCGTGACATCAACGACCGCGTGACGTCCACGTCCGCTGTCGGGGCGCAGTACCTGCGCACCAGTACTGAGCGAACGGATACCTACGGGCAAGATCTGGGCGCCGCAGGAATCATGTCCATCGCCGCCGCCGCCGTCACCTGGGGCGACCAGCGCTATTCGGAGCAGAAGTCCCTCGGATTCTACGCCCAGGAGCAGGTGGCGTGGCGTGATCGGGTCTTCCTCACCGCCGCCGTGCGCATGGACAACAACTCGGCTTTCGGCTCCGAGCTGAATCGCGTGTTCTACCCGAAGGTCTCGGGCTCGTGGGTGATCTCCGAGGAGGATTTCTTCAACGTCCCCGTGGTGGACCAGATGCGGGTGCGCGCGGCGTGGGGGCAAGCCGGGAACGCCCCGGGGCCCTTCGACGCGCTGCGCAGCTACACCACCTCGGTGGCGACGGGCGCCACCGGCACCTCCTCGGCACTCCGATACCTCACCGTGGGCAACCCGGACCTGAAGCCCGAGCGAGCCTCGGAGATCGAGATCGGATTCGAGGCCGAGGCTTTCAATGGCCGCCTGGGCCTGGACGTCAGCTATTACAACACCCGTACCGAGGACGCCCTGCTCCCCGTGGACGTGGCGCCCTCCACAGGGTTCTCGGGAACCCAGTTGCAGAACCTGGGAACCATCTCCAACCAGGGATTCGAGATTCTGGTCAACGCGACGCCCTACGAGAATTCGTTCCTCTCGTGGGAGACAACCCTGAGCATGTCCACCAACAAGAACGAGCTTGTCTCGTTCGGCATGGAGCGCGCACCGATCATCCTGACCATCTACGCCCCCGTCCAGCGCTACCAGGAGGGGTATCCCCTGGGAGGGTACTGGGCGCAGCAGGTCAAGTACAACGCCGACGGGACGCTCATGAAGACTTCGGCCGGGCGTCCAATGTTGCAGGACAGCTCCATCTACATCGGGCCGTCCTCGCCGACCCGCGAGGTCTCTTTTTCAAACACGTTCACCCTGTTCGATCGATTCAAGATCTACGGCCTCTTTGACTACAAGGGCGGCCACTACCTGTTCGACGTGAAGGACTGGCGGCGTGACCGCTCCGGCGTGTCGTGGGAGACGGTGAACCCCGCCGCAGACCCAGACGAAGTGCTCGTCCGGCAGTTTGCGTCGCAGACGTACCTCCACATCCTGAAGGCCGACTTCATCAAGCTCCGAGACCTGTCGGTGAGCTACGACCTGCCCGGGTCCCTGCTGACCCGCATCGGGGTCAGGCGTTCTACGCTCACGGTGTCGGGCCACAACCTTAAGATCTGGACCGACTACCGAGCGGGAGACCCGGAAGTGAACTTCAGCGGCGACGCGACGTTCAACCGGAACGACTCCTGGACGGTACCGCAGACGCGTCGCATCTCCGCCTCGCTCACGGTCGCCTTCTGATGGCCACCCCAACGACTTCGAGAGAGCCTACCATGACTGCGAGCCCAATGCGCCGGCACCGCTTTCCCGCGGCCGCCCTGGCGCTCTTGGTGGGGTTGGCGTCAGCGGGATGCGACAGCCTCCTGGACGCCACCAACCCCGAGTACATCAGCGAAGAGCAGCTCACTGAGCCCGCCTTGGAGCAGCTGGTCGTCAACGGCGTCATCGGCGAGTTCCAATACGCCTACGGCTATTACGGGCTGTACTCTTCGGCCATGACGGACGAGTCGTTCATCGATCACACACAGGTCGACATCCGCGAGCTGACCCTCCGCAACATCCTGCTGACCAACACCGTCAACGCATCCATCTACTCCAACCTCCACCGAGCCCGCCAATCGGCGGAGGACGCCCTGGTGCGGTTGAAGACCATGCTGGGTGACGCGGCCTTCGCGAAGAGCGTCAGTGCGGCGACGGTCCAGGCGTACGGCGGGTATGCATACCTGCTTCTGGGCGAGGGCTTCTGCGAATCCACCGTGAACCTGAGCCCGCCACTCACGTCGGACCAGATGATGCAGAAGGCCATCGCCCTCTTCGACCAGGCCATCGCCACGGCCACGGCGGCCGGATCGAGCGC
>JAFGIH010000804.1 GCA_016929985.1 Thermoleophilia bacterium
GTGGAGTGGTTCAAGAGCATCGGCACCGACAACTCCACCGGTCACAAGCTCTTCAGCGTCTCCGGTGACTGCACGCGTCCGGGTGTGTACGAGTTCCCGTTCGGTACCACCGTGGCCGGACTGTTGAGAGAAGTCAGCGGCGAAGATGCCAAGGCCGTCCAGATCGGGGGCGCCTCCGGACGATGTGTGCCCAGAAAGGATTTCGAGAGACGCCTGGCCTTCGAGGACATCCCCACCGGCGGTTCGGTCATCGTCATCGGGCCCGATCGAGACATGCTCGACCTGGCCCACAACCTCCTCGATTTCTTCGTGGACGAGTCGTGCGGCCAATGCACGCCTTGCCGCCTGGGCAACAGCAAGCTGCTGGAAGGCGTGGAGATGCTCCGCCAGGGCACGTGCACCCCGGAATACCTCGGCGAACTGAGAGGACTGGCCAACACCATGCAGGTCGCGTCCAAATGTGGCCTCGGTCAGACCAGCTCAGTGGCGTTCGTGTCCATCCTCGAGAGCTTCGGAGATGAGATCCATGCCTGAGAAATCCGCCCTCCCCACGCGGCGCGCGCCGCTCAGCCAGCTCTTCCAGCCCGACGCGAGCCACGAGCCGGCCCCCTCGGGGGCGCTCGGCGCGACGATCGCCGTGACCATCGACGGCATCGAGACCAAGGTCCCTCTCGGTTCGACCATCCTGCAGGCGGCGCAGGGTGTCGGCATCCGCATCCCGACCCTCTGCCACCACCCTGATCTGGAAGTGGCGGGCATCTGCCGGATCTGCCTGGTGGAGGTCGAAGGCCAGCGGACCCTCCAGGCCGCCTGCGCCTACCCCATCACGGCCCCCATCAAGGTCAACACCTACTCGAAAGCGGTCCGCATCGCCCGCCGCCATATCCTTGACCTCTTGCTCTCCGAGCATTGCGGCGACTGCTACTCCTGCAAGCGCAACGGCAACTGCGAGCTGCAGGCGCTGGCTGAAGAGCACGGCATCGACTCGTTCCGCTTCGGACATGTCGAGCAGCCGGGCCCCGTGGACGATTCGAGCTTCTCGGTCGTGCGAGACATGAACAAGTGCATCCGCTGCCGCCGCTGCGTACGCACCTGCATCGACATGCAGGAGGTGGGCGTGCTGGAGGCCACCAAGCGCTCCAAGGACGTCCTCATCTCCACCTTCATGCAGAAGCCGCTCAGCCAGGTGGTTTGCATAAACTGTGGACAATGCATCAACCGCTGCCCGACCGCTGCTCTGTACGCCAAGGACGCGTCCGACGAGGTCTGGAAGGCCCTGGACGATCCCGACAAGCACGTGGTCATCCAAACGGCCCCTTCGCCGCGGGCGGCCATGGGCGAGATGTTCGGGCTACCACCGGGCACCACCGTCACCTATCAGATGAACACGGCACTCAAGCGCATGGGCTTCGCCCACGTCTTCGACACCAACTTCACCGCCGACCTGACCATCATCGAAGAGGGCACCGAGCTGATCCTCCGGCTCTACAAAGCCCTGGTGCAAGGCGACACGTCGGTCGCGCTCCCCCAGTTCACGAGTTGCTCGCCGGGATGGGTCAAGTACTGCGAGCACTTCTATCCCGAGTACATCCCCAACCTCTCTAGCGCCAAGAGCCCGCAGCAGATGTTCGGCGCGCTTATCAAGACCTTCTACGCCGAGAAGATGGGCGTCGACCCGGCCAAGATCGTGAGTGTTGCCGTGATGCCCTGCACAGCCAAGAAGTTCGAGTGTGACCGCCCGGAGATGAACGCCAGCGGCTACAAAGACGTCGACTTCGGCATCACCACCCGAGAGCTGGGACGGATGTTCCGGCAGGCCGGCCTGGACGTGCCCTCACTGCCTAAGTCGGACTTCGACGACCCGTTCGGTGGGGCTACCGGGTCGGGACTCATCTTCGGCGCCACCGGCGGCGTGATGGAGTCGGCCCTGCGCACGGTGCTCGAGCTGGTGACAGGCAGGAAGCTCGAATCCATCTATGAGCACGGCGACATCCTGCCCGTGAGAGGCTTCGAGGGCGTCCGCTACGCCGAGATCCCAATCGAACAGGTCGGGCCGGTTCCCGCAATACTGGCTCACCTTGTCCCCGACTGGGATTGGCTGAAAGGCGTCACCCTCAAGGTGGCCGTCGCGCACGGTACCGCGAACGCCCGCAAGGTCATGGAAGACATCAAGGGCGGCGGGCACTTCAGTGGCTGCCACTTCATCGAGTTCATGGCCTGCCCCGGAGGCTGCCTAGGCGGCGGCGGCCAGCCTATACCCACCAGCGCGGAGATCCGGGCGGCGCGCGCCAACGCCATCTACGGTGAAGAGAAGACCCTCAGCGTGCGCAAGTCCTTCGAGAACCCCGCCGTCACACGTGCGTACGGGGAGTTCCTCACCGACGGGCCATGCGGACACGAGGCCCACAGGCTCCTCCATACTCACTACACGAGTCGGGGGAAGCATATGGCTTGACGCTTAGGCATCCGGCCGAGCAGGGTCAACAGGTTTCAGTCTTGCTCGGCCTAGTGCTCGGCGGGCAAGTCTACGACCGAGAGAGCGAGAGGTGAGAACGGTGACCGGTGTCCAACATACGGAGCATAGCCGGGTGATGAGCGATGTCGAGGCTGCCCACTTGCCCGCTGAAATCAGGCGCGTACTTGAAGCTGCCCCATCCCTGCGACTGGTGGGAACCACCGAGGAACTGCTTTCGCTCGCCACCGGCGGCCCCGACATCGACCGTATGGAAGTCTCCTACCAGCTGCCCGACGGCACTGAGATCATAGAGGCTGAGGTGGCTCGCGTCCGCAACGGCATCGCGGTGAACTACACCGATCCTTATATGCGCAGACGCGACCCGGACTGCCTCTACATAGGCGACCACGGCCCCACCGGCAAGCCGCGCTTCATCGACCATTTCGGCTCTGGCTTCGCCACTTTGCGCCACGACACTCTGCGCTGGCTGGCCTTCCAGGATCTGGCCGCCTTCTATTTCCGCACCGGCTTTGCGGACCTCGGCGCGAGCGCCGTGGCCGTGGTGCCGGCCAACGCCGCTTTCTTCGGCCTCGGCCTCGCCATGTTGCAGGGGATCATCCCGTTAGAGGAGATCTCCGAAGACTTCAAGCCGACGGTGTTCCTGTTCGTGGCCCCGCCCTACCGGCATACGCATTTCGCGGGCAAGCAGGTGGTGGTGCACAATCGTATCCCCAGCCGTCACGAGATCTTCTCCTACAACCTCTATCCGGGGCCGAGCGCCAAGAAGGGCGTGTACGGCACTCTCATCCGCAAAGGAGCCAGAGAGGGATGGGTGGCGGCGCACTGCTCGGCCGTGCGGGTGATCACCCCTTACGACAACGTGGTCACCTTCATGCACGAAGGAGCCAGCGGGGGTGGCAAGAGCGAGATGTTGGAACAGCCCCACCGCTTGCCTGACGGGCGTCTGCTCAAAGGCAGGAACCTCCTCACCGGCGAGGAACGCCACCTGGAGATCCCCCGGACCTGCGAGCTGGAGCCCGTCTGTGACGACATGGCCATGTGCCACCCCTCCTTTCAGAAGAAAGACGGGCGCCTCTGGATCGCGGACGCAGAAGACGCCTGGTTCGTGCGCGTTGACCACATCAAGGAGTACGGGACCGACCCCGACCTGGAAAAGCTGACCGCCGCCCCGGCCACTCCGCTCCTGTTCCTGAACATCGACGCTGTGCCTGGCAGCCGAGCGCTTATCTGGGAGCACACCCTGGACGCGCCGGGAGAGCCCTGCCCCAATCCCCGGTTGATCATCCCGCGCCGGGTTATCCCGCACGTGGTTGACGAACCAGTCCCGGTGGATGTCCGGAGCATGGGGGTGCGGACTCCCCCTTGCACCAAAGAGAAGCCCACTTACGGCATCATCGGCCTCTTCCACGTGCTTCCCCCGGCCTTGGCCTGGCTTTGGCGCTTGGTCGCTCCCCGGGGTCACGCCAATCCCAGCATCGTGGACGGCAGCGGCATGGCCAGCGAGGGGGTGGGCAGCTACTGGCCCTTTGCCACCGAGAACATGGTCGATCAGGCCAACCTCCTCCTTGCTCAGTTCCTGACCGCTACGCGCACGCGCTACATCCTGGTGCCCAACCAACACATCGGGGTCTGGCGGACCGGGTTCATGCCCCAGTGGCTGGCCCGCGACTACCTGGCCCGGCGTGGTATCGCCCGCTTCCGCCCGGGGCAGCTCTCCCCGTCTCGCTGTCCTTTGCTCGGCTACAGCCTCACCAATATGCGCATCGAGGGCGTCCCCATCCTGCCCCAGTTCCTCCAAGTAGAGACCCAACCCGAGGTCGGTCTGGAGGCATACGATGCAGGCGCCGCCCAGTTGACTGACTTCTTCGAGCGGCACCTCCAGGTCTATCTGACCCCGGCGCTCGACCCCAAAGGCCGCGAGATCATCGAGTGTTGCCTTCGAGGCGGTTCGGTACAAGACTACGCGGCTTTGGTGCCAGGATTTGACAATCCTACGCTCGCGTCTTGAGGAAGGCCGCGATGCTGAGGCCGCATCCTCACCCGGATCTGGTCATCGAAGCGATCGTCCGCGGATACCCGCACGTGGTCGTGGAGCTAGAGAAGGCAATCCGGCGGCGCATTACACGCGGCTAAGCGCAGTGCTCCGCCGCGCCGGAAGAGCGGTCGATTCGCCCACTTCAGTGGAGTGTCTTCGGGGGCTATGATGATTGGATGTACCTACTCACCGGATTGTCATCTGCAGAAGTCGCGGAGCGTCGCTCCCGCTACGGGCCCAACGCCCTGCCTGAGCCACGCTACCGTCTACCTCGGCTCATCTTCAGGCAGTTCCGGGGCGTCTTCAACCTGCTGCTTGTCGTTGCTGCTGGAATCACCTTTGCTCTAGGCGAACCAATCGACGCCTCGTTCATTCTGTTCTTCGTGTTCTTGGGGACCGGACTGAACGTCTTTCAGGAATACAAGTCGAACGCCGCCGCCGACAAGCTGAAGTCATACCTCTTGCGCACCATCACCGTGCACCGGGACGGCGCCCAACAGGAGATCCCCACTGAGGACCTCGTTCCCGGAGATATCCTCAAGCTCGAGTCGGGCGACATAGTCCCCGCCGATGCTGTCATCCGTGAGGCCCGTGATTTTCTGGTGGACGAGACCACCTTCACCGGCGAGAGCATCCCCGTCTCGAAGCAGGCGGCCCCGGCTGAAGCTGCGGAACCTGGCGAGGAACACCGTCTGCTGCAGGGCGTGGTCATCGTCCGGGGCAACGCCCTGGCCGAGGTGACGGCCACTGGCATCCACACCCAGCTCGCCGCGATATCCGCCAAGGCATCCTCCGTCCAAGCAGAGAGCGAACTGGTCAAAGGGGTGGACCGCATCAGCCGGTTCATCCTGTGGACGACCATCATCACCCTGGTGTTCGTCATCCTGGCCAATCTCCTCATCGAACGCGGGGACACCGACATATCGCACCTGTTCATCTTCGCCATCGCGCTTGCGGTCTCCGTCATCCCTGAGGCCCTGCCGCTGGTACTCACCTTCTCGCTTTCCCGTGGTGCTCTCCGGTTCGCCCAGCACGATGTGATCGTCAAGCGGCTCTCGGCGGTGCAAGACCTGGGATCGGTGAACCTCCTCTGCACCGATAAGACCGGCACCATAACCGAGAATCGTCTCGTGCACGTTGGCGACTACCTCGCGCCGGACTCGGACTTTCACCCGCTGGTGCTGGCCAGACTGGCGGGGCACGATATAGGAGAACGCATCCCCGAGCCCTTTGACCGGGCGTCGGACGAGGGTCTATCTGCCGACCAGCGCGCGGAGGTGGAGCGCTTCGAGATGGTGGAGGAGGAAGCCTTCGACCCCGTCCTGCGTAGCAACGGAGCGGTGGTGCTCCGCGACGACGGCCTTCGGCTCCACATCCGCCGGGGCAGCCCCGAGTACTTCTTCGACCAAGGTCTGGCGGAGCCCGAGAAGGTGGCCGTCTGGCTGGCGCGGGAAGAGCGTCTTGGTCATCGGGTGTTGGGCGTCAGCTATGCAGACGGCGGGGCTGCCCGGTTCGGCGGGTTCGTGTCGTTCGAGGACAAGCTCAAGGCCACCACACAGGAGACCGTGGCTGAGGCGTAGCGCCTGAACGTGGCCATCGCCATCATCACCGGTGACGCCTTGATGGTGGCCGAGGCGGTAGGGCGAGAAGCGGGACTGGTGACCGACACCGAGGAGGTGGTCGAAGCCTCGGCATTCCTCGCTCTCCCTCTGCAGGAGCAACACCGGCGCATCGGCTCGATCCGGGTATTCGCCCGCACCAGGCCCGAGCATAAGCTGGAACTGATCGAACTCCTCAAAGAGGAGTACACCGTGGGCTTCCTGGGGGAGGGCATCAACGACGCCCTGCTCTCAAGGCCGCTCACGCTTCCATGGTGGTGGAGTCGGCCGCCGATGTGGCTCGGGAGACCGCCGACATCATCCTTCTCAAGAACGACCTACGGGTGATCATCGACGGCATCCGCTTCGGCCGGGAGACGCACGCCAACACCCTCAAGTATATCCGGGCCACGCTCATCTCCAACTTCGGCAACTTCTACGCGGTGGCCATGGGCTCGCTCTTCATCAGCTTCCTGCCTATGCTGCCCAAGCAGTTGCTGCTGCTTAACCTGGTCTCCGACTTCCCCATGATGGCAATTGCGTTTGACCGGGTGGCCGAGCGGGAAGTGGCCCATCCCCAGCGCTACGACTTCCGTTCTCTCTACATCATGTTCCTCACCCTGGGGCTGGTGAGTACCGTGTTCGAGTTCCTGTACTTCGGCCTGTTCTACCGCATCTCCCCGGAGGTGCTGCAGACCAACTGGTTCATCGGCAGCGTCCTCACCGAACTCCTGCTCTTGGCCTCGATCCGCACGTTGCTGCCTATCGAGAAGGCGGGCAGACCGGCGCCGCTCATCGTGTGGCTTTCGCTGGGTGCGTTCGCCCTCACCCTGGCTCTGCCGCTCATCCCCGCGACGGCGGGCTTCTTCGAGTTCACCAGACCGACCATGGCCCATCTTGGCGTCATCGTGGGACTGGCTTTCCTCTACCTCATCGTGACGGAAGTGGTCAAACGCCCGCTAGTCCGGGTATTAGGTAGGCGGGACCAGAGCCTGGGCACTTGAGGGGCGACGTCCACCCCACGCTCTCCTCCCGTGGGGCGATTCCACCCGGCGTCGGCCAGCCAACTCACGTAGTCGTCATGGAACCGGCTGTTCACCTCCGCGGGTGTCTTCCCCTCCCACCGGCCGAAGGAGATCTCCTTCAGACCGTCGCGCACCTGCGGCTTCAACCCCGCCGCGACACAGAGGGGGCGCGCAGTATCCAGGCAGCGAGCTATAGGCCAAGGCGAAATCATCGGCCATGCGCTGGCCCTCGGGCGTCAGGTCCACGTCCAGGACCCGGTGTAGACGCCGCTCTGGCTCGCCTGTGTCTCTCCATGCCGTAGGAAGTAGATGCTCAGATCCATGACTGATGTGCCCTTTCACAAGGTCGGTGATTCAGCCGAAGCACGGTCCAGCCACACCACTCCTGGGAGCTCAGATCTCTCGAGCGGCCGAACGATTACGTCCCCCACACCAAGACCGACCGGCAAAGCCGGCCGGCGGCTGACCACCGTCCATGCGTCTCTAGCAGCGTCCGAACAGGGCCTAATTCTGGCGGTATTGGATGTACGGGTGTCTGCCAGGTGGTCAGCGCCTCATTCGGAGATTTCAGCCAACTGCTTGACGCCCATGGGCCGCAGTGATTAAGTATATGCGGCGCTACTTAATCAAACTTGGGCTGATTGTATGACTGATCCCGACAAACTTGCCCGCATCTTCAAGGTCCTCTCGGTCAACACCCGGGTGCGGATGGTCGCACTGCTCAAAGAGCGGCCCACGTGTGTGAACGCGCTCGCCCGCCAGCTCGAGGTCACTCCGGCGGCCGTCTCACAGCACCTTCGTATCCTCCGGGATGCCGACATAGTCGTTGGCCGCAAGCGAGGGTACTTCGTGCACTACGCCCTGAACGAGGCGACGCTTCGAGAATGGAGCGAGCTCACAGAGGGCCTGCTGAAGCCCAGTGGCGGGGAAGCAGCCTCCGCCTTTCCGGCGGATCCATCCGCAGATTCCACACATAGGCAAAGAGCCTAGAGAGTCCCCCAGCCGAGAGGTCCCCCATGCAACACTTCGACGTCACTACCGCCAAGACCCACGGACACGCGGAGCGGGAGAAGGATGTTCTCTTTCAGGCTCCGGAGTTCAAGCTGCGGGTCGTTGACCTCGCGCCCGGGGAGAGCATACCCCGATGCGACATGGCGTCGCATGTGGTCTTTGTCGGCATTGAGGGACTGGCGGAGATAACCGTGGCGGGGGAGCAGGTATCTGTTTCTCCAGGGCAGGTGCTGGTGGCCGAGCCGGCTGCTCTTTCAATGTCGACCACGACCGGGGTCCGGCTTCTCGGTATCCAGATCGCGCGAGGAAGCAAACATTGAGCGCGGCCATCCCGGACACGGCGGCTTCCCCCGAGATCGCCATCGCCGTCGAGGGGCTGGTCAAGCGCTTCGGGGATGTGACCGCCGTCAAGTCGGTGAGCTTCGAGGTGGCGCGAGGAGAGCTCTTCGGCTTCCTGGGGCCCAACGGGGCCGGCAAGTCCACCAC
>JAFGIH010000805.1 GCA_016929985.1 Thermoleophilia bacterium
CACCCAGAGCGACGTAAGCACGCCCTTGTCGGCGATACCCTCGACGAACTCCCCGGGGCTAGACGCGATGAAAGTCGCCACCAGGGGCAGGAGGATGAAGAGCAACAGCAGGAGCCCCACGAACGAGAAGACCCAGTCCATCCGGCTGAGCACGCGTATGCGGTTCATGGGCAGACCTCGTCAGTCGCCGGGTGTCAGTCGGCGGGCGCGCAGAGAGCCTTGAGCGACTCCGGTAGAGCGTCGAAATTGTCCGTCGATGCAGGGACGATCAAGGGTTGGTAGTTCTCCGCCATGATGCGTTGCCCTTCAGGCCCGAGAAGGAAGGCAAGCAGCAACTCGGACGCCTCGGGATCGCGAGCGTTGCTCGGGATGGTCGCGCCATATCTGATGGGCTCACCGGCGAACTCAGGCTTGACGCTCGCGAAACGCTGGAAGTCGAGCTTCACCGTGACGGCGTCGTAGGTCGAGCCATACGCGTCGTCGCCCAGATGGATCTCCGGTGGCAGCGAGACGTACTGCAGACCGTGCTGCGTGACGACGCTCTCGTACTCGAAGGCGTAATCTATGTCGCCGGATTCCAGCAGCGGGAGCAGGTTGACGCTGTAGGGGCGCAGGACCACGTGCGACCCGCTCTTCGTCTCGAGCACTTCGGGCACGCTGATGAGAGTGCCGGCGTCTCCCTTGATGGCCCGTATCGGCACCCGGAACACCCCGCCGAACGTCTGGGAGAAGAGATCGGGCCGGTCGTAGTAGTCCTCCGCCAGCTTGACCGTCATCAATGCGCGGTAGCCGTTCGCGTCGATGCGAGGATCGGAGATGCCCAGGCGCACGCCTTCGCGATTGATGACCTCGAACCAGTTCTGGTCGGTCACCTCATCAGCGAACGCGCTGTCCGGCGTGTAGGCCAAGGCCATCTCGTTGGTGGCGAACATGATGCTCCAGTCGGCGTAGGGCCGGCCGGCGTCGGGGTCCTCGGTCACATACAGCAGCATGGGGATCAGACGGTAGTCGGCGGTGATCACCACGTCGGCCTGCTCGTGCAGGTCGCCGACGATGCGGACGGCCTGGATGCTGCCGTGCCCCTCCATGTTGACGTCTATCTCGGGATGGGCGGCTTCGAACTCCTGCTCCAGTTGCGCGAACGGGATGATCAGGCTGCCCGCGAAGAGCACGCGCAGTCTGGTCTTGCCGCTGCCGCCCCCCTCGGGCGAGTCGACGCCACTCCCGCCGTCACAACCCGGGCAGAGAAGCACCGCGCCCACAGTAAGAGCTGTGGCGACAAGCCGGCCGGCGGCGAGTAGTTGACGGCGCAACATCGACCTACTCCGCCGGCACCAACGCCTCTATGCCGGTGATCTGCCCCGCCATCTGGGCCGTGTCGATGCCTTCTCCCACCAAGCGTAACGGCCAGCTATCCTCGGGTAGAGCCTCGCCGTTCAGCCTGTAGGCCACGATGAGGGCCTTGTTGTAGTACATGATGTCGCTGGAGACTTCGATGCTCTTGCCGTCGGCACTTGTGATGCGGACTTGATAGCCCGCCTCGGCCATATCGCGGTTGTAGGCCGGGCCCTCGTGGACGTTGTCGTCGTCTACCCGCCCGACCAACAGATAGAGCGGGATCCCGGTCCAGACGTTCCCATCGGCATCGGTCCAGTTGGTGCCGTGGCAACCCTCGGCGGCACCGGTCTCGAAGGTGGCTCTGTCCATCTCCTCGGTAAGCTTGCCTTTGAGCGTGAGGATCCACTCCCGCTCCACCGCTTTGATCTGTACCTTGTTCAGCCACTTCACCGACCAATGGCCGTCGGTGACCTGATTCATCTCCGGGCTGACAACGGCCAAGCGCAGAGGCCCGTCACTCAAGGGGTCGAAGGCCTTCCCGTCGTACTCATACGCGACGATGGCCTTCAGTGGCCCCTCCACATCGTTCTCGTCGCCGGTGACCATGTCGTAGGTGATGAAATCGCCGGCCTTCAGTTGCGCCACTGAGACGGTCATCTCATAGCCGTCCTTGGCCACCAGGCTGATTGCCATATCCTCAGGAAGACCGCCCACTTCTCCAAACAGATCCTCGACCAGCACGCCCTTGGTGACCACAGGCGGAGTGATGCGGCCGGTGGAGCTCTTCATGCCCCAGTAGCCCTCGGTGACAGACATGTCCCGGAGATCCTCCATCGTGTATGACGTGGCGCCGTCCGCACCGATGACTTCCAGAGCAGCCCCTCCCCCGCCCGAGGTGCCTTCGGAGCTTTCGTCGTCAGAACCGCAGCCGGCCTCCAGAGCCGCCAGCCCTATGGCCACGGTCAATGCCAGGATCAATATGAACAACCGGAAAGGGGACCTTCTGCCCGTGACCATGATCAAGCTCCTTGACGCACTCTTCGCACTGTGAGACCGTTTCTTATACCATATGACGTGATTCAATTGCTACATCACCCGAGGTGTGTGATGCAGGTTGTCTACAAAGGTCAGCGTGTTTTTCTGCTCGTTGCCGCCTTACTCGTCGTAGGGTCCGGTCTTCTGACCGGTGCCTGCGCGGACGACGAAGCCCCGCCCGACACTACGGCGGCCTCGGCCGTTACCTCAACGACCGCCGGCGGCGCGACCGCCACGACGGCGCCGGTGGCCGAGAGTCCCACATCGTCGACGGCCGGCGCGACGACCACCACTACCTCGGCGACGACCACCACTGTGGCAAGCGCGACCACCACGAATCAACCGACCACGACTACCACCACGGCCGGTGCGACCACCACCACTGCCAAGGCAACGACGACCACGGCCAAGACGACCACTACCACGGCGAAACCCACCACGACGACCGCCAAGGCCCCGACCGTCTTGAAGGTCAGCGGCCCGTCCGGCGTCAAGGAACTGTCGATGGCCGATCTCAAGACCCTCCCGGCCACCTCGGGCTATGGCGGTTGGATCAACCAGCTCAGTAACATCACCGCTCCGGCATCTTGGAAGGGGGTATCACTGACCACCCTTCTGGAACTCGTAGGGGGCGGCGGAGGGGTCACCGTCGTCGCCTCCGACGGCTACACGGCCGCCTTGTCGGCCGGACAGGCCAGAGGGGACGTGCCCACCTACGACCCCTCGACCGGCGACCCGGTGAGCGGCATCAGCGTAAAAGCGATAGTCGCCTACGCGAAGGAAGGAAGAGCGCTCGGTTCCGGTGAGGGACCGCTGCGCATCGCCTTCGTCAGTTCTGACGGCAACCAGGTGGCAGACAGCGACATGTGGGTCAAGTACGTGGTCGAGATCCGGGCTGACTAGTAGCCCCCAAGACAACATGGAACAACCGTCGAGAAAAGGAGTGAGGATGAGAAGAAGTCTGCGCATCATCATGGGACTGTTGCTGGCAATGGTCCTAGTGCTGGGGATAGCGATCCCCGCGTCGGCGGCCCCGGAGTTCTCGGATATCGAGGACCACGACTACGAAGCCAGCATCGTCAATCTCGTGGCGCGCTACTTCGTCGGCGGATACCCTGACGGCACGTTCCGGCCCGACAACCTTCTGCAACGTCAGCAGTTCGCCAAGATGGCGGTCCTCACGCTCGACTACGAGGTGACGGCTACCGATGTCTCCACGTTCAAAGATACACCAGCCCCCTATGACCCGGTGAACAACCCGCTCTACCCCGGCAGCTACGTGGCTGTGGCGGCTACCAAGGGCATCATCCAGGGCTATACGAACGGCAACTTCGGTTTCACCGACAATGTCACCCGTCAGCAAGTGATCACCATCGCCGTGAGGGCTGCCGGTGAAGCTCTCGACGAGGCGCCGGCCGAGTACGCGGGCGTTCTGGACTACACCAACGCCAATCACGGCGCCAACGTCAAGAAGGCCGAGTACAACGGTCTGCTGGCCGGCATCGCCGACCTGGCCACCTGGGACCTGACCGCCAATGCCACCCGCGGTGAGGCGGCTGAGATCCTGTCGCAGGTCTTCTACAGGGTGGGTAACATCATCAAGGTGGGCGGCCCCAGCGGCAACTTCCAGTACACAATGGCCGATCTCAAGGAGATGACCGCGACTGAGGGCTACGGCGGCTGGAAGAACAAGCTTGGCAACATCACCGCGCCGGCGCTCTACAAGGGCGTGGCCCTGAAAGACCTCGTGACGCTCATGGGAACCGGCACCACCTTGACCGTGTTCGCCACCGATGGCTACGAGCTCGAGTTCACGGCCGAAGAACTGGACGGCCAGTTCACGGTCTACAACACCGAGACCGGTGAGGAGATCACCGACTACGCAGGCACGGTCACCCCGGTCCTCGCCTACTCGGTCGACGGATCGCCCCTTGCCTCCAGCAACGGCGCCCTACGGATCGCGCTGGTGAGCGAGGAGGCCGACCAGGTCACCGACAGCAAGAAGTGGGTGGGACAGCTGATCGGGATCTTGGTGCAGTAGCTCCACCCGCGCGAGCGGCACTTCGCGCACCGTAGGTCTGTTCCAGAAACCCCCGGGATCTCCCCGGGGGTTTCTTTTCATCCGCGGGATGGTTTCGCGGGGCTACTCCATCCCGAGCGCGTCTCTCGCAACAGCCAGCAATCCGGCGATGGTCGTCCTCTCCCCAGTCTCCCAGGCCAGCCGCACTTCGCGGAGCGCCTTCCCGACCAGAGGACCCCCTTCCAGCCCCAGTTCGCTCATGAGCGCCTCGCCGTCCACCGGAGGACGGGCTATACCTCGGGCGGAGCGCTCCGCCCACAAAGCCATCATGCGTCCGGCCGGCCCGGGAAGGACCGACTCAGCGCCGGCCGCGGCGGCAAGAAGGATCACCTCCGGCTCGAAAGGAGCGGCGCCCCACAGGAAGAGCACCTCGGCGCGCGAGAGCATCCGAGCCTCCGGAAACGCCGGAGTCCGTTCCTCGAGACCGCTGCGCCGGCCGGGGGGCTCAGAGAAGCATCTCGACACGGTCCGAAGAAGCGAGATCATGTCACCGGAAAGCTTGAGCCTCCGGCCCACTCCCTCCGCTTCGGCCTCGGCAAGCCGGTGCAGTAGACCCGCCAACCTCAGCGCCACCGGGCGTGCCATCCCCCCGTCCACCGGTCGTTCCAGACTCCTGCCCAGGATGTCGGCGGTCGCGGGGAACCACACCAGCGGCCGTCCGAGGACGTCGTCGAGCCGCTCAAGAACCACGAGAGTGGCGTCCAGTCCCCCCGGATCGGCCACCTCGGGTAGCACCACGCCCAGGAGCCCAAGGTCCCGCCAGAGCCGCACCGCCTCCGCTGAACCGTCCTCAGCCAGGGTGAGGACCATCTCGGCGGCCACGCGTTCCATGGCAGTGCGAGCCAGTTCGGGGGCGTGCGACCGGATCGACCCGCCCAAGTCGTCGTCGATCTCGAAGCCGAGCACGTGGCAGAAGCGCGCGGCCCGCATGAGCCGCAGGGGATCGTCGCTGAAAACACGGTCGGAGACCGCCACCAGGCGCCGTTCCTGCAGATGGCCGAGTCCGCCGAATGGGTCGATGAGGGCCTCTCGGTCCACCGGCCCGCTGGGCGCGGCGCCGGCCGGACCGCCCTCGGCACGTCCCGCGCGGATGGGGAGGGCCATGGCATTGACGGTGAAGTCGCGCTCGCCCAGGTCGTCGTGGATGCCGCCGCCTCGCACCGCGGCCACGTCGATGTGGCCCTCCCGGCCCATGACCCGGTAGGTGAGATGACGTTCGGAGAGCGCGAACCACGGGGCTCCGAGCGCAGCCGCGACGTCTTTGGCGACCGCCGCCGCGTC
>JAFGIH010000806.1 GCA_016929985.1 Thermoleophilia bacterium
GACACCGTGAACGGCCACCACGGCCTGCCGCATCACCTGTGGAGCGACATGCAGCATGACTATTTCGGGCCGCACAGCACCGATTACACGCGCTGGCTGCGCGAGATCAAGAAGAGCTTCGACCCCAACGGGGTGTCGGAGTCGAGCCATCACATATCGGCGAAGTAGGGGCGCGGACCGATTAGGACCGAGTCACGTAGTGGGCCGGCCGGGTCGCTCCCGGCCGGCCGGTCTGCCCGGCGCCGTCGCGTCGCGGGCGCCGCACCAGGCAGCAGCCCACCGGGCCGGCTAAGGTTTGACTCATGCGTGGCCGCATGCTATAGGAGAGACCTCAACGAGATTGCTTAATCCACATTAAGAGGTGCTCAGATGAAGATCACCAAGGTAGAGTGCATCCCGGTATCCATCCCGTTCGTGAAGCCCATCGTCATGTCCGGTGGGCCTGTCACCGTCGCGGATGGCGTCGTGCTCAAGATACACACCGACGAGGGCGTCACCGGCATCGGTGAGACCGGCGACACTTCGCTCTGGTACATGGGTGAGAGTCAGGACTCCATCATGTACAACCTGACCAAGATCTTCGCGCCCCAGATGCTCATCGGGGAGGACCCGTTCAACATCGAGACCATCGTGGCCAAGATGGACAAAGCCACCCGCTCCAACAGCCAGTCCAAAGCCGTGGTGGACTACGCTTTGCACGACCTCATGGGCAAGGCTCTCGGCGTGCCGGTGTATAAGCTGCTCGGCGGCCTCTCCAATCCCAAGCTCGCGCTGGCCTTCGTGATGTCGTCGGGCACGGCGGAAGAAGTGGGGGCGGAGGGCAAGGCGCTGGTGGCCGCGGGCTTCCAGGGGCTGAAGCTGAAGGTGGGCGCTCATGCTCCAGACGAAGACATCGAGATGATCGGGGCCCTGCGCGAGGCGGTGGGCGGCAAGGTCAAGGTGATGATCGACGCCAACGGCGGCTGGATGTATCACCAAGCCTTGTACGTCTTGCAGAGAGTGGCCAAGTACGACGTCTTCCTGTGCGAGCAGCCGGTGCCCTGGTGGGACATCGACGGTCTGGCCAGGCTGCGCCGCAAGGTGGACGTGCCGGTGTTCGCCGACGAGTCGGCCGCTGAACTCGGCCATCTGCTGCAGATCATCGAGAAAGACGCCGCCGACGGCTTCTTCCTCAAAGTGCCCAAGGCGGGCGGCATCCTCAAGTCGCGGCGTTGGGTGTCGGTGGCGCAGGCCGCAAATCTGCCGGTGATGTGCGGGTGCATGGTCAACTCCGGTCTGGGCAGCGCCGCCGAGGCGGCCTTCTTGGGCGCCACGGCCTGGATGGGCCGGATCGAGCAGGAGGCCATCGGCCCCCTCAACCTCTACAACATCTACGATACGGTGAGCGGGCCTATCAAGAACGATCTGGCCAAGAAGCCACCGCGCTACGAGAAAGGCTTCCTCTACCCGCCCGATGGGGTAGGTCTGGGCGTCGAACTGGACGAGGAGTCTGTCAAGACGCTCGCCACCCCCGGCAAGACGCCGGTGGTCATCGGCTCCTAGCCCGCTTAGTCACGCAGATATCGTCAACGTGGTCGCCGGCGCCCCAGGGCGCCGGCGCTGCTTCGTCTGGGGGCGGTCATCTCCGCGTCCCGGCGGATGGTAAATGAAGGTTAACTAGGTTCTTGACTGCACCGACAGCAGCGCGCTATGGTGTACGCGCGGCCAGGCTTCAACGCACTCGCCGCGCGCTTGCAACGAGGCGGAAGCAGGAGGGAGGGGGTCGTTGCTGGGCTACCAGGCACGGGACCGTGGCCAAGGCTCCAGGGTCGTCGCTGGTCTGTCGCTGCGCGCACCTCTGTTCCCCTGCATCCCCAACCGTTTCACCAAAGGAGGTCTGCGCCCGAGGGAGATTGCCGTTCGGACCACTGCGTCTTGAAGGAGTCAAGAGAGTAATGAAAAGATCATTGTTCGTTCTGATTGCGGTATTGCTCCTGGTATCTCTCGTCGGTTACATGGCCGCCTGTGGTGACGACGAAGAGCCCGCGGCGACCACCGCCGCCCCCACTGAAACCACCGCGGCCCCCACTGAAACCACCGCGGCTCCGGCCGGCGATGCCAAGGTACTGCGGATGGCCGTGCCGTGGCCCGTTGGCGACCCGGTCACCGACAACATCGAGAAGAACTTCATAGAGAAGTTCAACGCCGCCCAGACCCAGTACGTCATCCAATTGCATCCGGCAGGGTCGCTGCTGGCCATGCCGGACAGCTTCGAAGCCGTTCGCACCGGGACCGTTGAGATAGCCGGCTGGCCTACGGCCGTGTTCGGCAGCATCGTTCCCGAGTTCAACATGGCCGAGCTACCCTTCGCCGTCAACAGCATCGAGGCCGACGCTGAGTTCAACGTGATGATGACGCCCATCTATGACGCGGCTGTCACGGCGAAGCACAACATGAAGACCGTCTACAACTTCACCTGCCAGGGCCTCGATGTCATCAGCAAGGAGCCGGTGAAGACCTTGGCCGACTGGGACGGTCTGCTCTGCCAGACCATCTCCCCGGTGACCGCCACGGTGGTGAAGCTGCTGGGCGGGGCCGGCGTAGCCCAGGACTTCTCTGAGGGCTACCAATCTCTCCAGAAGGGGGTCATCGAAGCCACTCTGCAATCCGGCTCGATGGTCATCATGTTCAAGCTGAACGAAGTCGCCAAGAACATCACCAGGGCCTACCTGACGCCGGCCAGTATCGGCGCCTGGATCAACCTGGATGTCTACAACAAGATGCCCGACGACATCAAGGCCATCTTCGACCAGTGCGGCGCCGACGGGCAGAAAGCCATCAACGCCAACATGATCGAGCTCTACCATTCGAACTACGACAAGATGGCAGAGCTAGGCATGACCGTCTATCCGCTGCCCGGCGCGGAGCGCGAGAAGTGGGCGGAGAAGCTGAGGCCCTACGCGGAAGAGTTGCTCGCGGGGATGGACACGGCCGTCGCCGACCAAGTGAAGCAGGCCACGGAGAAGCTCGATACGCAGTTCCCCTATCAGGACTAACTGACCAGACGCATGCGACCCTGCGGCCTCCCCGCCCGGGGAGGCCGCAGGGTGCAGGAGTGGACTGTGGAGAAGTTCTTCATAAAGGCAGACCGCATACTCGAGAAGGTGGGCGACTGGGCTCTGCTCATAAGCGGCATCCTCATCCTGGTGATTGGCCTCATCACTACCTACGGGGTGGGTAAGCGCTACATCTTCCACAACCCCGACCCCTACACCTATGAGCTCAGCATCATCTTCCTAGTGGCCTGCATCCTCCTGTGTCTGCCGGCCATCCAGTGGCAGAGGCGCAACCTGCGCGTGGATTTCATCCTGCAGCATCTACCCCCGAAGTGGCAGAACATCATCGGGGATGTGTTCACCTCGGTGCTTGCCATCGTGTTCGTGTCCATAATCATCTGGAAGAGCTGGGGAGCGTTCATGTATTCCTTCGACGTGGGCGAGACCAGCCAGTCGGCCTGGCAGGAACCACTGTGGCCCATGAAGCTGGTGGTGCCGGTGTGCATGGGCTGGCTGTGGCTCACCCTCATCTCGCAACTGGCGCACGCGGTGATACATCTGGTAAGAGGCACCACCCGCGAGGACACGAGGATCCAACTGTAGTGTCGAACGAGTTCCGAGAAGGATAGGCTAATGGGTCTGGACGCAGGAACCGTCGGTATCATCGTTGTCGCAGCGCTGTTCGTGCTCATGATGGTGGGTGTGCCCATCGTCTATTCGCTGGGCGTCTCCGGCATCATCGGGGCGCTTCTGGGCTACGGGGCCCCCGCGCTTCAGAAGGCAGGCCTCGCGCCCTTCAGCACGGCTTTCAACCTCTCCTGGACGGC
>JAFGIH010000807.1 GCA_016929985.1 Thermoleophilia bacterium
CTGGCCGCTCCTACCGCCGTGGCCCCTGTTCCGCAGGCCTGCGTCTCCCCCACGCCACGCTCCCACACGCGCATGCGCACGCCGCCGTCGGGCGCGGCCGTGATGAACTCCACGTTCACCCGGTTGGGGAAGAACGGATGCCGCTCGATGATGGCCCCTACGCCCTCCACATCGAAGGTGGCCGGGTCGTCCACCGGGATGATGCAATGAGGATTACCCACGTCCACGAAGGTGAAGCGGTAGCGACGCCCCGCGGCCTCCAGGACGCCATCGACCACGTCGCCACCCGGCCCCGGCGCCGGGGCGACGCCCAACGCCTCCGGCGCCACACTGTCGCTGCGAAAGCGCGCGAGTCCCATATCCACGCGGACGGTCCCGTCATCCAGGAGTCGCGGCCGAATCGGCCCAGCGAGGGTCTCCACAGTGAACTCCGGCTCCGTCACCAGCCTCTTCTCCGCGAGATAACGGGCGAACTGCCGTATGCCGTTGCCGCACATCTCGGGTTCACTGCCGTCAGGGTTGAACACGCGCATGCGGGCCACCGCCCCGGGGATCTGACCCGTGGGCGCCGTGTGCAGCAGGATGCCGTCCGACCCCACGCCCAGGTGCCGGTCACAGAGCAGACCGATGCCCTCGGGCGTGAGAGCGGTGGCCAGAGCCGACTCCTCGATGATGAGGTAGTCGTTGCCCAGTCCATGCCACTTGGCCAGCCTCATGGGATGCGGGACACCTCCGTGTCTAGCGAGAGACAAGATCCGCGATCTCCTGTGCCACCCCGCGCGGATCCCTGCCTTGGATGTCAATGATAACAGCGTCCCTCAGCTTCCGCAGCCAGGTGAGCTGCCGGCGCGCGTACTGCCGCGTAGCGGCCGCGATGAGCGCGATGGTGTCTTCGAGGCTCTGGGCGCCGTCGAGATAGCTGCACAGCTCCTGATACCCGATGGCGCTGCGGATGCCGGGCCCGCCCGGCGTAGCCCCTCCATGAGTGGCGGCCGGGGTGACCCCCGCCGAAGAGGCCCGCACGCCCGCCGACTCGCGGAAACGGCGCACCTCCTCCAGCGCGCCACCCGTCACGATGGCCGCCACCCGTGCGTCGATGCGCCGGTACAGCTCGGCCCGCTCCATGACTAGCCCTAGCACGGTGGTGGGATGGTCGTAGACCGGCGTCCACAGGTCGTCGCGGCCCGACCAGGCACGCCCGGTGAGCGACACCGCTTCTAGGGCGCGGATCACCCGCCTCACGTTGCGGGGATCGATGGAGCGGGCCGCCTCAGGGTCCAGGCGAGCCAGCTCGTCGTGCAGGGCGCCGCCGCCTTCGGCCGCGGCGCGTGCCTCTAGCCTGGTCCGCAGATCCGGATCTCCCTCGACCGGGGCCGCCAGCGGCGCCAGTGCCGCCCTCATGTAGAGGCCGGTGCCGCCCACGAGCAACGCGTGTCCGGTGCCGACGAGGTCTTCTTCGATGAGAGGCCGCGCCAGCCTCGCGTACTCGACGGCCGAGAAGGGTTCGCCCGGCTCCACACAGGCGACCAGTTCGTGCCGCACCTCTGGTGCGTCACGCCCCGGAGGTGTGTCACGCACCGCCGCCGACTCCTCAGCCGACGGTTGGTTGGTCAGAACAGGGAACCCTCGATAGACCTGCATGGAGTCGCAGGAGATGATCCGCACCCCCAGGAGGCGCGCCAGCTCGACCCCAACCGCGGTCTTCCCGACGCCGGTTGGCCCCAGCACCCCGATCACGCGGGGTGCGACCCCCGCCTTGTGGCCGGCGACGCCGCGGCCGCCTGCCTCAGGGCCGCCGTTCTCGCAGCCGCCGGTGCCGCAGCCGCCGGTGCCGCAGCGATTCACGACACCTGCCTGCCGCGGAAGCTCGTCGATGTCGCCTCCAGCAGCTCGACCCTTACCAACTCGCCCGGAGCCGCAGTGGACGCGAAGTTCACCGGCTTGTGCCCCCGGGTGCGGCCCATCACGTCCTCACCGCCCTGACGGCTCGCGCGCTCCACCATGACTTCAGCCGTGGACCCCACCAACGCCTCGTTCTTCTTCCGCCCCATTCGCTGCACCAGGTCCACCAGCCGCTCCATGCGCTCCTGCCCCACCCCAGGCTCCAACCGGCCGGGCAGCTGGGCCGCCGCCGTCTGGCGGCGCGGCGAGTAGATGAAGGTGAACGCGCTATCGAAGCTGCACTCCTCGACCAGCGACAGGGTGTCGGCAAAATCGGCCTCGGTCTCGCCAGGGAACCCCACGATGAGGTCGGTGGTGAGCGACAGGCCCGGTGCGGCGCTCCGTAACCGCGCGACCAGGTCGAGGTATCTGGCCCGGTCGTAACCGCGGCGCATGGCCTCCAGGATCCGGTCGCTGCCCGCCTGTACGGGCAGATGCACGTGTTCGCACACCTGGTTGGGAGCGCCTATGAGCTCTATCAGCTCATCCGAGATGTCTTTGGGATGCGAGGTCATGAAGCGGATCCGCTCTACCCCAGCGATCTCGCACGCCCGCGCGAGCAACTCCGCGAAGCTCTCCCGCCCTTGAAAGCCCGCCTCCTTGCCGTAGGCATTGACGTTCTGCCCCAGGAACGTGATCTCCCGCGCTCCGCCGGCCACCAGATGGGCCGTCTCGGTCAAGATCTCAGCGGCCGGGCGCGACGCCTCCGGGCCGCGCACGTACGGGACGATGCAATACGAGCAGAAGTTGCTGCAGCCCGCTGTGATCTGCACCCAGGCCGATGGTCCGGCCAGCCGCGTGCGGGGCAGGTCGGCGC
>JAFGIH010000808.1 GCA_016929985.1 Thermoleophilia bacterium
CCCGGCGGACTCCACGGTCACCCGTTTCACCGATCTGGGCACTCCCAACGAGGCAGGTTATCCGCACCGATGGGTGCAGACGGCCTACGACCGCGGCATCACGCAGGGCACCAATGCCGGGGGAACGCTCTTCGCGCCCTGGGAACCCATCCGCCGCGACCAGCTGGCCGGCATGATCGTGCGGGGGGCCAAGGAAGTCATGACCGGCGCCCTGGAAGAGCCACCGGCCGGTGCGCCATCACTCTTCGGCGGCGTGGGTGACCCTCATGGCGACAACCTGCGCATTGCCGAATACAACGGCCTGCTGGAGGGTCTGCTCGACGCGGACGCCGTGGATGGCCCGGACCCTGCCGGCACAGAGTGGGATGTGATGCTGCCTGCCACGCGGGGTGAGGTGGCGCAGATGCTCTACAACCTCAAGCTGAAGCTCTAGCTCAGCGGCGCGAGCGCGTTGTCGAAGTCCGCCATCAGGTCGGCCGGGTCCTCGAGTCCTACCGATAGCCTGAAGACACCGTTTCCGGCGTAGGCGCGGTACGAAGCCTCCTGCTCCGGAGTCAAATGGAACGACGAACGGAGCAGGTCGTCGGTGGACAGATAGCAGACCAGGGTGCGGTTGTGTCCTAGTGATACCCCGAAGTGGGCGATCCTTAGGCGGTCGGACAACGATTGCGCGGCAGCCGGACCGTCCTTCACCTGGAAGGTGACCATGCCCGAGAAGTTATCCATTTGGCGCGTGGCGAGCTCGTGCTGGGGGTGCGACGGCAGTCCGGGATACATGACCCGCGTGATCTTGGGATGAGCCTCGAGGTGACGGGCGACCGCAAAAGCGTTCTCCTGATGGGCGGCCATGCGGATGGGGAGTGTGGTAAGTCCGCGCATGATGAGCCACGCGTTGAAGGGGCTGAGGATGCCCCCCATGTGGATGGCCGCCTTGCGCAGCTGTTTGATCTCGTCGCGGGGGCCGAGGATGGCTCCTCCCAGCGCGTCGCCGTGCCCGCAGATGTACTTGGTGAGCGACTGGATCACGTAGTCGGCGCCGAGTTCTATGGGCCGCGTGGCGATGGGAGTCCCGAAGGTGGAGTCGACCGCGACCTGCACACCGGCTGCGCGGGCGATCTTTGCCACCGCTTCGATGTCGGTCAGCCGAAGGAGCGGATTGACGGGTGTCTCCAGATAGACGAGGCGCGTGTTGGGACGCAGAGCCGTGCGAACGTTCTCAGAATCCGACGTGTTGACGCGAGTGATCTCGATACCGAGGCCGGGCAGTTTCTGGTTGGCGAACTCGGACGCCGCCGCGTAGGTGATGTCGCTCATCACCATGTGGTCGCCGGCCTTCAGCGAGTGCAGGAACAAGGCGGCGATCGCCGCGACCCCGCTCCCGAAGGCGACGCAATCCTCAGCGCGTTCGAGCACGGAGAGTTTGCGCTCCAGTTGCGCGATGGTCGGATTGCCCCAGCGGGTATAGACGAAGGGGGTGTCTTCCGTCATCTCATCAGCCGAGAATGCGACACTCGGGTTGATGACGAAAGTCGTCGACATCACGATATCGGGAGCCGCGGCGCCCGTGAGCGCGTTGGCGGGTGTGCCCGCATGGATCGCGGCGGTCTTGACACCTACGGTGCCCAGATCGTTCGCCACGTGTGATTCGTTCAGAGAGCGAGATCGTTTCACTTCATCTCCAATAGTCCCTTTCGCGTCGAATCCATTTTGCCACAGTACCGTCGCCGGGTGGCACGTGTGGACCTTGGTCTCGAATCGTAATAGAGTGGGTACGGTAGCCCGTGACCGGATAGACACTGAGGTGGAGGGGCCATGGCGATCTGCAGGGTGTGTGGGACGCAGATGTCGGATGGTACGCGATTCTGCCCGAACTGCGGGGCGGACGCTGCGATGACGACCGGACCGATGGGGTACGGCCCTCCGCCTCAGCCGAGGATGGCCGGCCGGGGCGCTAACGGTATGGCCCGAGCGGCGCAGGGCGTCGGCGTAGGCGGAGGGATACTGGGAGTCATTTGGGGTGGTCTGGCTCCCTATCTGACCTTCCGGTTTCCCAACGATATCAGTTGGTCGATGTACGGGACGAATCTGGGCAAGCCCGAAGTGGGCCTCATCATCGGGGTCGTTCTCGGTGTTCTTGGCATCATCGGTGCAGTATTGGCCGTCCGATCACGGGGGACGGCCGGGTTCTTGCTCTTCTTCTGCGGCATTGTCGGATTCGTGCTGGGCCAGACCTGGCTCATCCCAGGCGCGATGCTGCTTGCGGCCGGGGGACTGGCGTTCGGCTCTGGTCGCTCCTAGAAAGTACGGGTCCCGGCCTCGTGGCTTCATCGGTATGAGGAGGTATCTCTTGAGTCCTTTGCAGCGGTTCGCGGAGTACCGCTTGGGTTCGCACCGGTTGGCGATCGCCGCCGCATTCGTGTTCATGGCGGCGTGCACATTTCTTCTCCCGTCCCATGCCAACGCGGAGAATCCCTTCCGCCTGGACTCCCAGATAGAGGATCGCGTGGGTGCTGTCGGTGGCCGGGAAGCCGAGGTCCAGGCCGCGCTTGAAGATCTCCGTGAGTCCGAACGGATCGACCTGTGGGTGGCGTATGTCGATGACTTCTCGGGTCTCGAGGCTGAAGACTGGGCTTTCGAGACTGCCGACATGAGCGATCTCGGTTTGAACGACGCGTTGCTCGCCATCGCTGTGGAAGAGCGGAACTACTATTACGTGGTCGATGAGGACTTTCCACTCGGCGATGACGAGATCGATGACGTGATGGTGCGTCTGGTCGAGCCGGCTCTTCGCGACAGCGACTGGGCGGGGGCCGCCATCGCTGCAGCCGACGGCATGGCCGAGGCGCTCAGCCCGGCGGTCGTCACCACAGTCACCACCGGGCTCGTGACGACGTCCACCGTTGCACCGGGTGCGGGCGGCGGGCTGCAGGGTACGGCCGATGATGGGGAAGGAGCAGAGGGCGGGGGGTTCCCTTGGGGCCTCCTGTTCGCCCTGGTGGTCCTCGCCATTGTGGGAGTGGTCGTCTGGATGCGGCTATGGAACACACGGAAGCGGCAAGGTTCCGGAGGCGCCCCCGCCGCTGATGTAGAAGGCCGTGGTATGACGCTGCAGGAATTGCGGCAGAGGGTCGGTTCGCAGCTGGTGCAGACAGACGATGCCATCAAGACCAGCACCGAAGAAGTGGGCTTTGCCATTGCCGAATTCGGCGAAGAGGCCGCGGCGCCTTTTGAAAAGGCTTTGGGGGAAGCGCACCGGGAACTCGATGAGGCTTTCCGGCTCCACCGGCAGCTCGACGAGACCGCCGATGAGCAGACGCAGCGCCGCCTGCTCGTCACGATACTGCAGCACACAGGTGCAGCCAATGAGAAGCTGGATGCTCAGGTGAAGCATTTCGACAAGCTGCGCGACCTGGAGAAGCAGGCGCCTCAAGTGCTCGCGGGGCTGGGAGAGGAAGTGGTGGCACTCGAAGCTCGTATTCCCGCCGTCCGCGAGGAGTTGGCAGCGCTTGGGGCCGTGTATTCGCCCAAGGCCCTCGAGTCCGTTGTCGCCAATCCTGACGAGGCAGCCTCACGTCTCGCCTTCGTCAAAGAGCAGATGCAGGCGGGGCTGGAGGACGTGCAGGCCAAGCGGTTGGGAGAAGCGGCTGTGACCGCACTCGCTGCGCAGGAAGCGGCCGGTCAGTCCAGGGCATTCCTCGATGCCATCGGCCGGTTGGGAAAGGACCTCGCTCAGGCCCAGGGGCGCATCGACGCGGCCATCGCTGAGACTCAGCGCGATATTGCCGAGGCTCAGGCGGCAGGTGCGTCGGGGTTGTCGGGGGCCACGGCGGCGCAGCTCGGACCGCTTGTCGCGGCCGCCCAGGCTGCCGTCACGGCGGCGTCCGGAGCGGCCTCCGCAGACGGAGGCCGCGACCCACTCGGTGCTCTGCGTCACATCGAAGAAGCCGATGCGTCCCTCGAGGCGATGCTGCAGCAGGTCAGAGATGAGCGGACGCAATGGACACGTGCCGCGGTCGCGCTTGACAGAACACTCATCGCGGCTCGCGCCCAGGTATCGGCGGCCGGGGACTACATCACGACGCATCGGGGGGCGGTGGGGAGCGAACCTCGAGCGCTCTTGGCCGAGGCGCAAGGCGCACTCGACCAAGCTGTGGCTCTTGGTGCCTCCGATCCTATCAGCGCCTCTAGGTGGGCGGCTAATGCACACGAACTCGCCGGCAGGGCCCTGAATCAAGCGCAGGCGGAGACACGTAGGGTGACGACGACGGGGATACCTGGGATGCCCGGTTCGGATATGGGTTCGGCGGTCGTGGGCGCTATCCTCGGGGGCATCCTGAGTAGTGCTCTCGGGGGTGGGAGCTCGAGCCGGCGCACAGGGGGAGGTTTGTTCGGGTCGGGCGGTCTGTTCGGGTCGGGTGGCTCGAGTGGAGGTAGTCTCGGCAGCGGTGGCAGACGCGGCGGCGGGGGTTTCGCGCCGCCTTCGTTCGGCGGTACCGGCACCCGCATGCGCCGTGGCGGCGGCGGGCGCTTCTAGAAACAGAAGAACACGCAAACGGGGAGGAGCTCACATGGCACAGCAATCCATCCTAGGTCGGATCGCGCAACTTGCCCGCGCGAACATCAACGCACTTCTGGATGCGGCCGAGGATCCAGACAAGATGCTCGACCAGATGATCCGTGACTACATCAACAACATCCGCGACGCCGAGGAAGCGGTAGCGCAGACCATCGGCAACCTGCGCATGATGGAAGAAGACTCGCGCGAGGCGCAGAAGACTGCTGCCGATTGGGGCGCGAAGGCCGCGGCGGCAGCCGGCAAGGCCAAGCAACTGCAGGCCGACAATCCCGCTGAGGCCGCCCGCTTCGAGAATCTGGCCAGGGTGGCCCTCAAGCGTCAGATCACCTTCGAAGAGCAGGTCGACGACCTGGCGGCTCCCATCGCTCAGCAGACCGAGGTGGTCACCAAGCTCAAGAGCGGTCTCTCGGGGATGCATGTGAAGCTCGAGGAACTCAGGACCAAGCGCGACGAGCTCGTGGGGCGGGCCAAGGTCGCCGAGGCTCAGATGAAGGTGCAGGATGCTCTCAAGAGCATCAACATCACCGATCCGACCAGTGAGCTCCACCGCTTCGAAGAGAAGATCCGCCGCGAAGAGGCCAGGGCGGCCGGCATGGCCGAGGTCGCAGCCTCGTCGCTGGACGCGCAGTTCGACACCTTGGACGACGTGGCCGAGGATGCTGAGGTAGAGAGGCGTCTCGCCGAACTGAACGCGCAGAACTAGGGCGCGCTTGAGATAACGGGCGCCGGCGCAAGCGCCGGCGCCCCCAAGAAGTCCTACTCCAGGAGCTGGAGTAGGTTCCACATGAGCTGGGCGATCTCTCCCCGTGTCATCGCGCCAAGTGGGTCGAGCTGGGCGAGCGGCAGTCCATCCAGCAGCCCATTGAACTCAGCGAGGCGGGCGTTCTCTCCATGCGTGGGGCTCAGAGCCGGATCCCAGGTCGGCTGGTAGCCGGTATCGGGGTTCTGCAGGAGTCCTCTGTCACGATCGTCGATGCCCCGCACGACCATGGTGATGGCCTGGTAGCGAGTGATGTTGTCGTAGGGGGCGAATATCAGGGCGGTCTTGCCCTGGATGATGCCGTGGGCGGCGCCCACGGCCACGTACTTCGAGGGGTAGAAGGGATCGGTGCCCGACTGGTCGGTCACGTCGCCGAACGGGCAATCCTCGGACCCCGTGACGGTGAGGCCCAACGTCTTCACGATCATTTTGGCGAACTGCTGCCTGGTGACGGGCGCGCCCGGACCGAAGGTGCCATCGGCGAATCCGCCGATGATGCCTCTCTTCGAGAGTTGGTAGATGGCCATGAAGTAGGTGTGCTCCGTGGAGACGTCTCCGAACGGCGATGAGAGCTTCTTGGTCTTGAACGTCCACGTGATGGGTGCCCCGGTCGCACTGAGGCCCTTCGCGGTCTTGACCGCATCGGTGAGAGTCACCTGGTACGTCGTGTCGGGCTCGAGCTCGACGGCGGGCGTGAGGGCCGCGAACCTCTCGTTGGCCGTAAGGACGGTGTTCACACGGTCGCCGCCCACCTTCTGCATATAGAA
>JAFGIH010000809.1 GCA_016929985.1 Thermoleophilia bacterium
CTCCGGCCGCCACCTCTACCGCGCGGTCGACATCCCACGCGCCCCGGTCTCGATCGTCCACCATGTTGCTGATACCCCTGATCTCAATGAACGGCAACCCGAATAGAGCGCAGGCGTGAGCGGCCGCCGCGCCCTCCATCGATTCTGCCAGCGCACCCCATCTCCGTGCGGTCAGCTCGGCCTGCGAGCGCAACCCGGTGGCCATAGACGCGGTCACACACGGCCCCACGAAGACGCGGGGGCGCACCTGCGGCCACTCCACTCCCTCGATGATCCCGGCCGCTGCACGGGCAAGACGCTCGTCCAGGGGAAAGACCCCACCCAGCTCGAGCCCACCCACCTGCGCGATGGGCAGCCCGAGTTCGTTCGCGGGGATCCAACCGTCCGGGCTGGAGCTACCGGTGTCGGAATACGACTCGCGCGTGGCGATCACGACGTCACCCACACCGGGACCGTCAGCGCCCGGCGCTCTCGGTAAGGCGCCACCGATACCCGCCTGCACCACGAGCGCCGGAGCGGGGTCCATCCCTTGCAGAAGGGCGGTGAGTACGAGAGTTACGTTCGCCTTGTCGCACCCGCTCACGGCCAGCACCACCCGCGGGCCCTGCTCTATGGCGAGAGCGGCCTCGCCACCCGCCCGTCGAGCGACGTCGCCCACGTAGACCGTCTTGGTGGCAAGTAGATATCGCTCCGACCGGTCGAACGCCGTTCGCAACGGCCCGGCCTCAGCTTCGGTGGCGGTCAGCAGGATCGCCCGGCACCCGCGGGTGATGTCTCGGAGCGCCTCACAGCTAGTGATCTCCATTTCCCCCCTCTGCGCCCGGCGACTGTGCATCTCCATCAAGCTCCGGCGCCGGCGCGGCGGCGGACCCGGGTACCAGCACCGCGGCGCCTCGTATCAGTCCCCGACGGAGTTGTTCGATGGCCTCATTCGCTGCTTCGAGCGCAAACTCCTCCACATGCGTCGTCACCGGCACCTTCGCGGCCAGAGCCAGTGATTCCTCGCCATCACGCCGGGTGAGGTTGGCCACCGAACACAGTGATCGCTCGCCCCAAAGGATCTCGTACGGGAAGGAGGGGATGTCACTCATGTGTATCCCTCCGCAGACCACCACCCCGCCCTTGGCCACGGCCCTCAGGGCCAACGGCACGAGTTCCCCGGCCGGCGCGAAGATGATGGCGGCGTCGAACTCCTCCGGCGCCGCTTCGTCGGTACCGCCGGCCCACTCGGCGCCCACGCTGCGCGCGAAGGCCTGGGACTCGGTCTTGCCCGGCCTGGTGAAGGCGAAGACCCGCCTGCCTTGGTGACGGGCAAACTGCGTCACTATGTGCGCGGCCGAACCGAAGCCGTAGATGCCGAGTCTCTGCGCATCCCCGGTCATAGTCAGCGAACGGTAGCCGATGAGTCCGGCACAGAGCAGCGGCGCTGCCTGCACCACGGGATATCCCTCGGGGATCGGGAAGGCGAAGCGCCGGTCGACGAGTGCGTACTCGGCGAAGCCCCCGTCGAGGTCGTAGCCGGTGAAGAGGGCTCCGTCACACAGATTCTCGCGCCCACTGAGACAATAGCGACAGACCCCGCACGTCCACCCCAGCCAAGGCACGCCGATCCGCTCCCCCACGGCCGGCGGGGCGGCTGCGTGCCGCGGCGCGGCCACATCCGGCATGACGGCTTCATGGCGTGGGGCGGCCGCGTCTCGTCGAGCCCCCGTGTCGCCGCCCAGAGCGTCAACGATCCCCACGATCTGATGACCCAGTGTGAGAGGCAGCTTGGGATGGGCCAGGTCGCCGTCGATCACGTGCAGGTCGGTCCTGCAGATCCCGCAGGCTTCCACCTTCACCCGCACCTGTCCGGGGCCCGGCGCCGGAACGGGAACCTCAGTGGGCCGCAAAGGGATGCCGACCCCGTCGAAGACCATCGCCCGCATGTGTCGACCTCCCTGCCTCCGCGTCAGACCGCCCGGCCGCCACCTACCCCAGCTTGAAGACCTCGTTCATCTCAGGCACATCCACCTGGAAGCCCAACCGTTCCTCCAACAGACCGGCGAGCGTGAGCGCTGCGTTGGTCTCCCCATGAGTCACCAGGGTGAGCCTCGGGGGCGCGAAATGCGAGGCCCAGTCCAAAAGCTGTCCCTGATCCGCGTGGGCAGAGAGCCCGGTGACCTCGTGGATGTGCGCCTTGACCGCGATCTCGTCTCCGAAGATGCGTACTTCCGGCACGCCGTCGAGCAGGCGCCGACCCATGGAGCCTTCAGCCTGATATCCCACCACGACCACGTGGGCCTCCGGGCGCCACAGATTGTGCTTCAGATGATGCCGTATCCGCCCGGCGTCGGCCATGCCGCTCGCCGAGATGATCACGATGCCCTTCTTCTCGTTGAGCGCTCGGGATTCGTCGGCGCTCTCGGTGTAGCGCAGGTTGGGGAAGTCGAAGATGCCTCCCGGTTCCCCCACCAGCTCCCAGGCCTCTTCATCGAACGCCTCTCGGTGTTTGCGGTAGACGTCGGTGGCTCGGGAAGCCAGAGGGCTGTCAACGTACACCGGCATGTCGAACCCCTGTTCGTCCATGATGAGCCGGAGGTAGTAGACGATCTGCTGAGTACGCCCCACCGCAAACGCCGGGATGATCACGTTCCCCCCCGTGCGTCCGGCTTCTTCGATGATCGCCGTCAGTTGTTTCACCGGCTCCCCGTCGGTGGGGTGCAGACGGTCACCGTAGGTGGACTCGATCACGAGGTAGTCCGCATGCTCGATGGTCTCGGGGGTGCGCACGATGGGACGGTCGGGTTGGCCCAGATCCCCGCTGAAGACCACGGTGGTCTTGTCACCGTTCTCCTCGAGCTGTAGCTCCAGAGTGGCGGAGCCAAGTATATGGCCGGCGTCACGGAAGAGGGCGGTCACGCCGGAGGCAAGCTCGGTGGAGACACCGTACTCCAACTGCTTGAGCTGGGAGATGGTCTTGCGGGCGTCGCCCTCGTCGTAGAGCGGGTCCGGCGCCTTACGGCCAGCCCGTCTGGCCTTCCGCCCGCGCCACTCGGCTTCCGTCTCCTGGATGTAGGCCGAATCAAGAAGCATGATGTCGGCCAGGTCGACCGTGGGTGGAGTGGCGTAGATGGGCCCAGCGAAACCTTTCTTGACCAGACGGGGCAGTCTGCCGGAGTGATCGATGTGGGCGTGCGTGAGGACCACGAAATCGATCTCGCGCGGGTCGAAGGCGAAGTGCTCGAAGTTGGCAGCCTCTTCTTTGTCCCCGCCTTGATGCAGGCCGCAATCCACAAGGAATCGCGTCTCCCCCATATCCACCAGATAGCAGGACCCCGTGACTTCCCGCGCCGCACCACAGATCTGTAAGAGCATGCATCCTCCTCGATGTCACCGAACAGCCGGAGCGTCCGACCGGCAGAGCGCCGGCCCCAGCCCCTCCATACTTTCTCACAGAAACCCGCCCCGCGCCCACCGGCGGAGCTGCGGAGCACACCCACAGACCGGTCAAGATCATTATGGTATCCTACCGTTGTTTTGCGCTCAGCCTTCGATGTGCATCGAGGTGAGTCCGCTGCCAACAAGAACGAGTTCGTTATCCTAGGTGTTGCCCGCAAACCAGTAGTACCGGAGGAAACAGTGGCAAACGAATCCCCTGACGAGAAGATCTTCGACGTACCGGCTGAGTTCC
>JAFGIH010000810.1 GCA_016929985.1 Thermoleophilia bacterium
CATCGCTCTTGAAGGAGCCTGCTCCTTCCTGAGGGAGAGCGACCACGTGCGGAAGGCGTATCTGGGGCTCTGAGGGCCATCTGCTCAGATGGGCCCGCGGCTCATGTCGTCCTGGAGTGTTATTGAGCGTCCGACGCCCTGACGCCCTGGTCTTCGACCTCGACGGCACCCTGTGGGACGCGGCGGCCGCCTCCACCGAGGGCTGGAACCGAGCACTCGCAGAACTGGGCTTCGGCCCTCGCGTGACGGTCGACGACATACGATCGGTTTCTGGGAACCCCTTCGAGCGGTGCGTGGCGGTCTTGATCTCTCAAGTCGGCTCGCCTTCAGATGTCCTGCTCCGCTCGCTGGAAGCCCACGAGCGTGCGGTGATCGAGAGGAGCGGCGGCACGCTCTACGCCGGCGTGGCCGAAGGCCTGCGCCTCCTTGCGCAAACATACCCGTTGTACGTTGTGAGCAACTGCCCTGACTGGTACCTGGAGGCGTTTCTTCTTTCCAGCGGGTTGGAAGAGCTCTTCAGCGGGTGGGATTGCCACGGGACTTCCGGCCTGCCGAAGGCCGCCATGCTCACGGACCTTGCCCGAGGACACGGCCTGCGGGCCGCGGTCTACCTTGGCGATACCCAGGGCGACAGAGAGGCAGCTGAAGCGGCCGGCATGACCTTTGTGCACGCGGGATACGGATTCGGCGAGCTGGACAAGACCCAAGTGGAGACCCGAGGCGCAGCCAACGACGGCTCCGGAAGCACCTCGCCCGCGCTGGTGATGGAGAGCTTCTCGGCGTTCGTGGACCACTTCCTGAACGATACGTAGTGACTCCGCCGAGGGGCCCGGTCAGGCCCGTATGTGGTATAGTGATTTCACCTAGTGGTAACTCCTACCCGAAAGAGGTGGAAGCATATGGCCACGCCCAACATCACCACAGACCCATACTCAGGTCTGCAGATGGTGGAGTTGAGTCACGAGTGGGACCAACGCGCGCCATCGTATCCCGGACAAGCCGACATCAGGATGGTGCGCGGAGTCAAGCACTCACAGCACGGGGTGCTGGCATGGCGGACCATCACCGTCATGCATACCGGTACGCACATGAACGCACCCATCCATCTCATCCAGAAGGGCGCCGACCTGGCTGCCATTCCGCCGGATACCTTCTTCGGCAATGGCGCAGTCCTAGACGTCCCCAAGAAGAACTGGGAAGCGATCACTGCTGCCGATCTGCAGAAGGCCAAGCCTGAGGTCAAAGAGGGCGACATCATCGTCATCGTGACGGGTTGGCACCACAAGTACTCCGACAGCCTCGAGTACTACGGTGAGGCCCCGGGCCTCTCCAAGGACGCCGCCGAGTGGCTGGTCAGCAAGAAGCCCAAGATGGTGGCCATCGACACGCCGCACATCGACCACCCGCTGGCGACCTCCATGGGGCCGCATCGTGGCGGCCCGCAGATGAAGCGCCTGGCCGGTGAATACACCAAGGCTACGGGTCTGGATCCCAAGGTCGAGCATCCTGATTGGAACGTGGCCCACAAGATCCTCTTGGGCGCCGGCATCCCCACCATCGAGCAGGTGGGTGGTGACGTGGACGTCGTCAAGGGCAAGCGCATGACCCTTGCCGCAACCCCCTGGAAGTTCGAGCACGGGGACGCGTGCCAGGTCCGCATGGTCGCTATGTTCGATCCTACGGGGAAGTGCCGGATCGAGCCGGGCAACTAGACGTCCACACGAAGGCGAAAGGAACCAGGATATGAGCCTGAAGGTATACGACCTCACTCACACATTCACCCAGTTCATGCCGGAGTGGCCGTCCACTCCCAGCGTGAACATCGACGTCGACAAGTTCCATGCCCGTGACGGCGTCTACCAGGTGCAGTGGGAAGGCATCATGCACCGCTGCACACACATGGACGCCCCGCTTCACGTGACCGAGTGCACGCCCACCATCGCCGACTACCCTCTGTGGCGCCTGTTCGGAACCGGCGTCTGCGTGTCGATCCCCATGGAAAAGTGGGGCCTCATCACCCCTGAGCTCCTGGAGAACGCCACTCCCAAGATCCAGGAGGGCGACGTAGTCGTCATCAACACCGGCTATCACCACAAGTGGGCCGATACCGACGAGTACTTTGGCTATGGTCCCGGCATCTACAAGCCCGGCGCCCAGTGGTTGGTGGATAAGAAGGTCCGGATGGTGGCGTACGGCTGCCAGGCCAACGACCATCCCATCGCCACGAAGCTCGTCAATCACGGGCTGGGCCCGACACATCCCTGGCTCATCGACGAGTACAAGGCTGAGAAGGGTCACGATCCTCTGGAGGACTTCCCCGAATGGGAGCCGGCCCACAAGACCCTCATGGTCAAGGGCGGCATCCCGGGCATCGAGAATGCCGGTGGTAACCTCGACGCCGTCTCCGGCAAGCGCTGCACCTTCATGGCCTTCCCGTGGCGCTGGCCCGGGGGCGACGGATCTATCGTGCGGTTGCTGGCGATCATCGATCCCGATCAGACGTTCCGGTTCGAGACAGGACTCTAGCCTCACCGAGTGACCGAGGGGAGGCAAGGGTCTCCGCAAAGCACTGCAGGGTACTGCAAAGCTTTGCTCCGACCCTCACCTCCCCTCGGTGGCACTTCTGTGACTCGAGGCCTGTCTCGAACGCGGGTCTTCAGTGCGAGGAGGCCTCGTGGTCTTCAATCGTCGGTCTCGGTCGCTCTGTTACTTGGCGATGGTCGTGGTCACCGCCTCGGTGGTGATCGTTTCGCCGGCCGCGGTGGTTGTCGTGCCGCCGCCCACCGTCGTGTCAGTGCCACCTATGGTCGTGTCGGTCGTCTCGAGGGTGGTCGAGGTCGCCGGCTCCATGCCCTCCCTGTAAGTCACACCCAACTCGGCCTTGGTGTCCTGAACCCACTTGTCCCATGCCTCAGTCTGCAGTTTTTCCAGCAGGTTCTCGGTGATGTCTTCCTTGACCTCGTCGACAGAGTACTGCTTGGCCTCGTTGACGCCGGTGACCTGGATGATGTGATAACCGTAGGTCGTCTTGACCGGCTCGGAGATCTCATCTACCGCGAGCGAGAACACCGCGGCCTCGAACTCGGCGACCATCTCTCCCTTGGCTACCGTACCTAGATCACCGCCGCTCGTGCAGGAGCCGGGGTCGTCGGAGTACTTGGCCGCCAGCTCGTTCCAGTCGCCGCCGGCTGCAAGCTTAGTACGCACCTCGCTTGCTATGGCCAGCGCGTCGGCCCAGTCGGCGTCTGTCGGCGCTCCGGTGGTAGTGGTGGTGGAAGCCGTGCTAGAAGTCGACGCCGAGGAACCCGGGGCCGCCGTGGTCGTAGTGGAGTTTATTGTCTCCCCGCCCGGGATGATGAGTATGTGCCTCGTGGCGCGGGTCTCGTCGACGAAGTAGTAGTCTTTGTTCTCCTCGTAATAGGCCGCGATGTCCTCTTCGGGTACCGTAGTGACCTCCGCGGTGATCTTGTCGTAGACCTTCTGCATGAGCATCGACTCGCGGTAGCTGGACTTCAGCTTGTCTACCGACATGTCGTACGAAGCGAGTTCTTCGTTGAACTTCGCCTCATCACCGTCGTAGTAGTTGGTGATGATGTTGGTGATCTCGGTCTGCACCTCTTCGTCAGTGACGGCGAGGCCGAACTCCTCCGCTTTTTGCACCACCATCTCGTGCGTGATCAGGTAGTCGAGGACGTCGGACTCGAAGGCCTTCCAGCCTTCAGGGTCTTCCTCTTTGCCTGGTATCGAATACTGAGCTGCGAACTCCGTGACTCGGGAATCGAACACGTCCTGGGTGATCAGTGCGTCACCGACCTTGGCTACCGCGTCACTTGGTAGACCGCCGCCACAGCCCGCCATCACGCCGGCCAGACCGGCCATGACGAGCAGGAGTACGACGGCCAGGAATCTCTTAGTCACGAGCACCTCACTTGATCCTTGTTCCGAGACGGCGAGCAAGGAGTATAGCCGCAACCGGGTAAGAATGCTGTAAAGTCCGCGGTGGAAAGCCGTGGTACATGCGTGTGGCCGCGTGGCCGGAAGAGGCCTGCATGAGTGTCGAAAAACCTATTAGTCGCAGAGATTTCTTGAGGCTGGCCGGCAGGGCGGGAGTCGCCCTGGGTCTTGGGTCGGGGCTCGGGGGTCTACTGGCTGGGTGCGACGACGACGCCACCCTCTCGACCAACACCACGGTCACCATCCCCCCGAGCCAGACTTCGACCACCGCCACCACAGCGCCGCCGGTAACGACGGCATCCACGGTCACCACGGCGGTCTCCGGCCCTGAACGCGGCCGCCCCCTCAGGATAGGAGTCGTCTCGGCGAAGACCGGACCACTTGCGCTCTTCGGCAAAGCCGACGACTGGTGGATCGCTCTTGGGTCGGAAGCCGTCCGCGAAGGAATCGTGTGTGGCGACGGAAGGCTGCGCCTGGTCACGTTCTCTGTGCGAGATTGCCGTTCCATCCCATCCGTAGCGGCTGGGACAGCCTCCGAGCTCATCTCCAGCGAGCGAGTGGACCTCGTCATGTGCTCGGGCAGTTCGGACATCGTGCTCGGCGTGGTCGAACGGGCCGAGACCCTCGGGTGCCCCTGTCTGGCCGACTTCGTGGAGTGGCGGTCTCTGCTCCGCGGGCGGAAGGAGGCCGCACAGCCGGCGTTCAAGTGGACCTACGCGCACGCATTCAGCCTGGACGACGTGGCAGCCAACTATGCGGGCGTTTGGACGCAACTCAGCACCAACAAGAAGGTCGGACTGGTGCTGCCCGATGACACGGACGGCCGGGTCTGGGCGGACACGGGCGCCGGTCTGGCCGCGACCTTGGCCGAGTTCGAGTACGAATGGGTCATGCCGGGCCTCTACAAGCCGGGAGCCGGTGACTTTGCTCCACATATCGCCGAGTTCACGAAGAGCGGATGCGAGATTTGCTGTTGCCTCATGCAAACGGCCGATTTCCTCACGTTCTGGACTCAAGCGACACAGCAAGCGTACCGGCCCAAGATCGTCACGGTGAGCCGGGGCCTGCTCTTTCCACAGGCATTGGAGGCGGCCGGCGCGGGCGCCCAGAACACCACAGCCGAGTGCCTCTGGCAGCCGGAGTGGCCGTATAGCGACTCGCTCACCGGGATGACTGCGCGCGAACTGGCGGACGACTACCAGAGCAAGACCGGCGAACAATGGACGGTCGCCCTTGCCCAGTACGCCAAGTTCGAATGGGCGGTGCACGCCTTCAAGGAAGCGCGGAGCATCATAGACAAGGAGCACGTTCTGGCCCGCGTACGGGCGGCCAAACTCGATACCTGCCGCGGCCCGCTGGACTTGACCATCCCCGTGGCGGCGGACGCCTCCAACCGCGGCCGGCGTCCGGCAGAGAACGTCTACACGGCGCCGGTGGGCGGCGCGCAGTGGGTGAAGGGCGCTCGGTTCCTGTTCGAACCGGCGCTCGTAGCTCGGGCGGGCAATCTTGATCTCTCAATCGGCGGCCGGCTGCAGCCGATGGTCTATCAATGATGAACATCACGGTCCGTACAATGGCCATCGTGAAGACGCTCCTGGGAAAGGGTGAGTTCGGCCTGTCGCTGCCCGACGGTGCCACCATCGACACCCTCTTCCGCCGTCTGGGCGAGATGGGGGACGAGCGGCTGGCTCCCTATGTGGCCGTCCCCGAGCGCGAGGATGCGCTGCTGCCCCTGCGGGTGATCGTGAACGGCCGCGACATCGGCGACCTCGACGGACGGCGTACCGTGCTCTCCGACGGCGACGACGTACTGGTGTTCATGTTCCTGGCAGGAGGATGAGCGACTTGCATCTGCCCGAGAGGTGGGTCCCGTGGCGTCGTAGTCGCACCCCGTGGAGGCGGTTCCGCCTGCTTGCGTTCGTGGTGTTCGCCGCGATTCTGATCGCGGCATCGAACGTAGACGGAGCCGTCGCGAGCGCGGGAAGTGGGCCAGTGGGGAACACGACGGTGACAGAAGGAGCCGCCCGCATCGCGCTCAAACTCGCTCCCGGAGCCCGTCTGGCCGAGACGCCTGACGGCGAACTCACTGTGATCCGGGACTGGGCGTCGCTCGGCGAGAGGAGCGCGGGGGCCGGACTGCCTCTGGAAACGGCCGGTAGGATCGAAGGCCTGGGAGTGACGATACTGCGGCCGGAC
>JAFGIH010000811.1 GCA_016929985.1 Thermoleophilia bacterium
ACCAGAACCGATGGACGGTGAGATCTTGAACGATCTCTCCGGGCCGAGTGGACGTGCCGCCGTTGTGGCCTCGGGAAGGGACGGCATCGATCCGGCCGTGGATGGTCTGTCCGACCCGCTCCGCGACGCGCTGATGAGCCTGAACGAAGGCTTCCGGTTCGCGGTGGTGTTGTGCGACCTGCTCGGCTTTCCCTACAACGAAGCCGCGGAGATCCTTGAGGTCCAGGAGGGCACCATCAAGTCGCGTATCTTCCGAGCCCGGGAGGCACTGGCAGCCGCTCTCGAGAAGGTAGGGTACGAGATCCCGGACACACGGACACCGCGGACGCAGGACACGCATGAACAGTCAGGGAGCAGCAGGAACCTGGGCACACCGGATAACGTCACACCCCCGCATAAGATAGGGGATGACTCATGATGATCCTGGGTGATGAACACAAGGACCGTGGTCCGGTGTCCGACGGCGTGCTGTCCGGCCATGTGGACGACTGGGAAGAGCCAGCCGTCGACTACCTCGACGGAGTGCTCGACCCGCAGTCCAGAGCCGCCGTGGAAGCCCATCTCCGCGATTGCCCTGCCTGCACCGCCCGTCTGCAGACCCAGGAGAGGCTCGTTGCTTTCTTGGAAGACATAGACTACGTAGAGCCCCCCGCTCAACTGGAAGACCGGGTGCTCGACGCGATCGTCTCCCCGCTCCCGAGTGAGCCGGAAGCCGAGCGTGCTCCCGGGTCCGTCGCACCGTCGCGCTGGGAGACCTTCTGGCGCCGCAAGATCGTGCCGTGGGTCCCGGCAACGGTAGGCGTGGTCGCGGTTTTGGCGGGCATCATCGCCTTCGGAGTCGCCCGCGATGGAGTGCAAGAAGCCACCGTCACCACGGCGGCCTCCGCAGTCGCCCTTACCGCCAGTGAGAAGACACCTGACGCCGCGACCACAGCGGCTCCCATGGCCGCCCCGCCGGGAGGCGAAGGCTCGGCGGCACTTGGATCGGCCACACAGGAATCAGCGAATGCCCCCAGCACCACGGCCGGCGCCGCGGTCACGATCACAGAGGCGCCGACCGAGACGACTGCCGGTACGCTCGTCGTCGAAGATGCCGACACCACGGAGACGACGGCCGTCACGGTAGCCGCCGCCGCGGGACCCGATGACGTTGACGCCGATACCGTTCAAGACGCGGAGACCATGGTCGCCGGTCTCAAGGCGGCCGCTGAGCCGGTCTGTTTCGCATTGAAGCCCCCAGGCTCCTCCAGCGAGAGCGACGGGGGAACCAACGCCGGTGACTCCTACGACAGAGCCGGTACGGCCATGGCGCAACAGCTCACCGCCGTCACGGGACTGGAGCCGCTTGATGATTCGCTGTGGATCGATGGCCCAACCTTTGCCGCCTATGTGCCCCGCGATCAGGCAAAGCAACTCGTCGAACTACTGGTGTCCATAGGGGCATCCTTTCAGTACGGCGTGATGCTCACACCACACTCACAGGCGACCTACGCCGGCGGTCAGGGGTCGGCCCCAGACGGGGTCGATGCTTTTGCCCGACTCTTGGAGAAAAAGGCGGAGTTCGTAGAGCTGTCCGCATACCGAACGCCCGCACCTGCCGTGACCAACTGGTCGTACACCACGTCGACACTCGTCGCGACGGGGCAGGCCGGTCAGGAAACCCCCGCGCGGTTGCCGGACGAACTCGGGACGCACGTCCTCGTTGTGATCTACCTGGATAGGTGAGAAAGATGGTCGGGGTGCCGGGATTTGAACCCGGGACCTCATCGTCCCGAACGATGCGCGCTACCAGGCTGCGCTACACCCCGCCTCGAATAGTAAGACTCACTGAGCCCAACGGCCGACTATTGTATACCATCCTCTACGCGGGGGCCACGTTCACGCAGAGGTGAGCTACCGGGCACCACGAGCACTGCTCACCCTGTAGCATCGGAAACTCGCCCTGCTCGATCCCCCGCAGCGCCCGGCCGAGTCGTTCTTGCAGCGAGGCGACCGCTTCCTGCGCATACCGCACGGTCACCGGGTCACCGGGCCGCTCGAGAAAGACGAGGTCCATCTGCACGGAGGGCGCTCCCGCCAAGAGTGCGGCCAGACAATACGTGACCATCTGCAGCTCGTAGCCGGCCGCCAAGTCGGCGGGCGACCGTCCCTTGAGCGCGTTGGTCTTGTAGTCGACTATGCGCCACAGGTATTCTCCCTGCATGGCCAGATCCATGATGCCCGAGACCATCACGTCGCCCAGAGCGAAGAAGAAGGGCGCCTCCCGCGTAGCCGCCGGATGAGACCAGATCTCCGCCACGGACGAATCCCAGAACGACAGAGTCAGGGCCACCGAACGGTCGAGCTCACTGGGATCGAGCCGCAGCCCCGTCTCATCGATCAGGTCGAGCGCAACCCCGCGCACGCGCTCTGCGGCGGGCCGCCCGGCCTCGTTTGGCAGCCTCTCGAGGAGGGCGTGCACCAGCGACCCGACGTCCCGCCCGACCCGCTGCTCCTCTTCGTCGAGTAGCGTCTCGTCCGGGACCACATGGTCGTCGTCGGAGGAGCGCTGCGACGAGCCGGGCATCTGCCCAGATGCCGGCGCGCGCGCCGGCAGGGTGGCAAGACCCAGGACACGCTCAAAGTAGAACCGCCTGGGACACCGATGGTACGCCGCCAGCGCCGAGAAGCTCACCTGCCGCACTCCGGTGGCTGTGAATCCCCCAGGAACCGGCGGACCCGCGGCAGCCGTGGCGGGGCCCCCAACCGGACCCGAGGCGACGGGACCCACGTCCTCAAGGACGCCTGAGCGCTCGCCGGCCGCTGTAATCTCGGCCGCCGCGTCGATCGCCGGCGGTGCGACGGTCTCGACCACTGCGTCCAGCCCCTCGAGTACCACCGACTCCCCTTCGTTGGGCAGGGTGCTCAGGCCGAGTGCCACCACGATACGCCCGATGCGGCACTTGCCCAGGTTGTCGTTCTGCGGTCTGGCCCCCACCAGCACGAGCCGGTCCTGGGCTCTCGTCATGGCCACGTAGAGCAGGCGGTTGTCTTCTTCCAGTTCCTTGACACGAAGAGCACCCACTATCTCGGCAGCCGGCCCGAGATAGAGGTCCTGGGTCTCGTACGTAGAGTTCTTCGAGCCTTTGAGAAAGACACCCACACGCCCGTCCTCACCCACCACGAACTCCGACGGGGTGTCGCACCGTACATCCGAACCCAAGCCGGCCAACACCACCATGGGAAATTCGAGCCCCTTGGCTTGATGAACGGTCATCACGCGCACCACATCCGCCGCCTCAGCGAGCGTAGACGCACTCCCCTCGTCGTCACCGAGATCGTCCAAGGACTGGACCATGCGGACGAACCCAGCTAGATCAGGTCCCTCCAGAGCCTCGAAGTCGTCGGCCATGCGCATGAGTTTGCGCACATTGGCGAACCTGCGCCCACCGTCCGGCGCCGCCAGCAGACAGAGGTCGTAGTCACAGGCCTCCAGAGCGTCTTCTATCAATCGGGCCAGGCCGGGCCGCCCCACACGGCGCTCCATCTGGGCAAGCCTCTGTATGAAAGCAGCAAGGAGACCGCGGTCGCTATGTCCCAACGAATCCGGACAACCGTCTCGCGCCACTTCCCACAGCGACGACCGTTGTCTCCGACCCTGCCGACCGAGAGTGTACAAACCATCATCCGACAGGCCCACCAGAGGGGACCGCAGCACAGCCAGGAGCGCCAAGTCGTCATGGGGGTTCAGCAGCACCCGCAGTAGTGAGACGACGTCGGTGACCTCCTCTCGAGCGTAGTAGCCCTTGCCGCGCACCACATACACATCGAGCCCACGCGCCATCAGAGCCCGCTGATACGACTCGACATGGGTCTGGGCCGGCAACAACAGCACGACGTCGCACTGCCGGCGGCCTTCTTCCTCGACGGTCCGCCGTATCCGGTCGGCTACGACCTGCGCCTCCGCTTCCTGCATGGCAGGCCGGGACCCACCGTCTTCCGGCGCCTCTAGACGTTGCGCCACCACCACCTCCACCGCCGGCCGGACCGACGTCGAGGCGGGAGCGACGGTTTCTGTGGCCTCGTTGATCTCAGGAGTCTCCAAGATGTCGAATTGCGTGCCAAAAAACCTCTGGTGGCTGAAGAGCGCGTTGATGAAATCGAGTACGGGCTGCCGGCTGCGGTAGTTCACCGTGAGCCGGTGAACACCCCCCGTCTGTCTGCAGCCACCCGCTTCAAGCCTCCGCTCGCGATCGCTGAAGACGTTCACATCAGCACCGCGGAAGCGGTAGATGCTCTGATGCTTGTCTCCCACCATCAGCAGCCGCTCGGCCCCAAGACCTTCGACAAGACCGCACTGCACTTCGTTTGTATCCTGGAACTCGTCAACGAGAACACGGCAGCCCGGCATGATGGGCCCGGAGCCTCCGCTGTTCGCAGCCTCCACCAACGCGCGGGCACGGAGCTCGAGGTCGTTGAAGTCGAGCAGACCCTGCTCTTGCTTCTGCGCCTCGTATCGGTCGTGGAACTCGGCCAGCAACACGTTCATCGCGTCAACCACGGGCCCCAGGCGCACGCCGGCCAAGACCTGCCTATAACGCGTGAGGGCTTCGCGCACCGGCACGAACCAACCCTCCATGGAGGAGGTCCTGCGGCTGGGAAAGAAAGCCTTCGTGGCATCCAGATCCGCCGCCCGGTCGTCGAGAGGAATGCACATCTCCAGCCAACTCAGACAGTTTCTGAGATTCCCGAGAGACTCCAACAAAGCGGCCCCTGGCTTGTCGACCACTTGGCCTGCGGCCAGAGCCTCGCGGACCGCGGCGATGAGAGCAGCTTCGGCTCCCCCATCAGAAGGGGACGCCGGGACATCGATCTGGGGACACTCGAAGCCCATCCCCCGCAACCGGTCGTAGAGCGCCACCACTTCCTTCTGGAGACTACGGCGACGACAGGCCAAGACCTCGAGTGTAGCCTCATCCGCCCGCTCGGCCACCGCCTCCCAAGCCAGCCTCGAGA
>JAFGIH010000812.1 GCA_016929985.1 Thermoleophilia bacterium
CGACCTGGGCCTGTATGCGCAGAGCCTCATGCTGGCCGCCACGGAGTACTCGGTGGGCTCGGTAGTCGCCGTCAACCTCACGGCGTATCCGGACATCATCCGCGAGGAGTTGGGCGTGCCTGAAGACTACGCGGTCATGATCGGCATCGCCCTTGGCTATGAAGATCCCACAGATGTGAACAACCAGGTCCGCAGCATCCGCCGCCCCGTCGAGGACGCGGTCGTGCTGCAGGGTCTGTAGCGGGAGGAGCGACATGGCGGACGGGGGCACCTACAAGGACAACATCGTCACCAGCTATCTGGCTGATACGAGCAAGTTCGAGGGAACCACCATCTCTCCGGTTACCTTCATCGACTCGCGATTCGTACCGGGAGCGTTCTACGCCGAGTCGGTGTGGTTCAACGAGGCCTCAGAGGGGTCTCCGCCGGAGCATACTCATGACGACTTCGACGAGGTCCTGATGTTCTGGGGCACCGACCCCGATCGCCCGCACGATCTGTGCGGCGAGGTGGAGCTGTGGATCGGGGGCGAGAAATACACCATCACCGAGAGCGCCATGGTCTTCGTGCCGAGGGGCGTGAAGCATTGCCCCATGTACTTCCGGAGGGTCGACAGACCGATCCTGCACGCGTCGACGGCGCCGATGCAGAGCTATAGCAGGGACGGTATCGCGTGAGCAAGGAGGGAGAGGCAGTCTTGGACAAGTTGGAGAAATCGCCATACAGAAAGTACTTCAAGGTCGGTGACGAGATCAAGATCCCGTCACATCCGCACGAGCACGAGGTGCCGGATCCGGCCATCTTCCAGGTCGGGACGGAAGTACCGGCCGGTCCCGGTTTCAGGATCGCGACATTCGCCATAACCGAGCCGTTCGAGATGGTCTCGCACACTCACACGCACGACTTCGACCAGTATCTGTCCTTCTACGGCTGCCCGCCCCACATGTTGGAGCTCGGGGGTGAGGTGGAGTTCACCATCGGCGAAGAAGGCAAGGAGCTCGAGACCTTCATCTTCACGAAGCCTTTCATGGTGCACGTCGCTCCTGGTGTGCGGCACTGCCCGCTGCGCTACACGAAGATTGACGACCCGGCCAAACCGATGATCCATCAGGATCTCGTGTTCACGGGAGAGTACGTCCGCAAACCGGCTGAATGACGCTGGACCATCGGCTGTGACCGCGGTAGGTGAGGGAGACGTCGGAAGGGGGTGCGTATCGCAGGGTTTGAGAAGGAGGGACGGGATTCTTCCGGATGCACGTTCATCGAAAGAGCTTGTGTGATTCTAGGTATCTAGTGTCCTGGACTGGGGGTACTGAAGTGAGAGGAAGAAAGACAAAGGCTATTTGGAGCCTCGGCATCCTGCTGTTGGTGGCGATGCTGGTGGTCTTCATGGCCGGTTGCGGCGACGACGAGGCGCCGGCTACCACCGCGGCGCCGGCCACCACGGCTGGGCCGGCCACTACGGCTGGGCCTGCCACTACCGCTGGGCCTGCCACCACGGCTCCTGCTGAGACCACTACCACCGCTGCGCCGGCCGACCAGCCGGTCTCCGGCGGCGTCCTGCGCCTGATCCACAACGCCGGCCCGCAAAGTGTCGGCTGGTGGTCGAGCATGGGCCCGACCGATGAAGGCGCCATCTTCCCGGGCGTAGAGCGGACCATGAAGTTCGCTCCCGGGCGGCAACTGGTTCCCTGCCTCGCTAAGGAAGTCACCGAGGATCCCGACGCTCTCACCATCACGTTCAAGCTCGAAGAGGGAGTCAAGTTCCACGATGGCACCGAGCTCACCGCTGAAGTAGCCAAGTGGAACTACGACATCGGCGCCGCCAACGGCAAACTCCAGTTCGCCGATTCCATCAAGGAAATCGAGATCGTCGACAACTACACCTACGTGCTGCATCTGAACTACTGGCACAACCAGCTGCTGCAGGCCGTCGGCTGGGTGCCGATGTTCTCCCAGGCCGCTTACGAGGCCAACGGTGGAGAGAACGGTGGTAAGGAATGGTGCTCTGAGAATCTCGTGTCTACCGGTCCGTTCCTGCTCAAGGAGTTCAACCGCGACCAGTCGCTGGTGTGGGAGAAGAACCCGAACTACTGGGGCGGCGAGGTCTATCTGGACGGTATTGAAGTTCAGGTCATCCCCGACAACACCACCGCTTCGGCCATGATGCAGGCCGGCCAGGCCGACATCTGGCAGAGCGCCGATGCCCAGGGCCAGAAAGAGATGCAGGACATGGGCTACGCCCTCCAAGAGGGTTGGGCCGGATTCCAGTGGCACCTCATGCCCAACACCGCCGACACCGCCGGCCCGATGGCCGACCAGAGGGTGCGCGAAGCTGTTGAGTATGCTCTCGACAAGGAAGCCATCCACGAAGCCATCGGCTATGGCCGTGGCTATCCCCTGTACGCGGTTGCTCCCCCGGATGAGTGGGGAGGCGACGCGATCGCTGTTAAGCGCAGCTACGACGTGGAGAAGGCCAAGGCTCTCCTTGCTGAAGCCGGCTACGCCGATGGTTGCCCCATCACCATCCTGGCCGTCGCTGAGACCGGCGGCCGCAGCACAGGCGGCGAGGCCATCAAGGGTTATCTCGATGAGGCCGGCTTCGTCACCACTCTCGACATCGCTGATGCCGGCCGTTTCTACGGCTCGGTGTTCGGCAGCGGGTGGGACGACCTGGCTCTCATGTTCTCCGGCAACGACGTGACCTACCTCATGTCGTGCGCTGCCTGGTGGGGACCGAAGCCCAAGACCAACCTCGCGAGCTTCGCGCGTCCGCCGGAATTCGCGGCTCTCTTCGATCCGGCCCTGATGGCGCGTACTCCTGAGGAGCAGGAAGCCAAGACCGCTGACATCGTCAAGTACATGAACGAGCATGCCCTCATGATCCCGCTGTGGATGTCTCCGGCCACTCTGGTCATCCAAGACTACGTACACTGCGACTACCCGATGGAAGCCGGGTTCGTGGGCTGGTCCTGGGAGAAGACCTGGATGGGCGAGCACTAGTAACCCGAACGCATAGAGACGTGTAGCCGGCATTCCCGGCTGCACCGCTCGGCCCGCCCCAGACTCCGGTCTGGGGCGGGCCGAGCTGCGTTGTGTGGTCCGCTAGATGATTGATGCCACGTGAGGCAGTATAATCAGCGATCGCCCAGCTGGAACGACCAAGCCGATGGTTGAGGAAGATGCAGGCCGGCAAGCGTGAGCTGCCGCGCCAGGATGCGTAGCGTAGCACTAGGTCGCGGGGAGTGCGCGCCCCGTGGCGCTCCAGGGTCGGGCAGTTCCTTGCTGTCCAAGAGACAGACTCGATACGCTGCGTGATGGAAGCGAGATGCGGGCTTTTTCCCTCCTCATCTGATTGGGCTGGCCGGGCGATAGTACCTCCCAGCTCTTTGACCTTGCGGGCGAACTGGCGGCTCTAACGAATCGCCGGTCAGAGGGGATGCCCGAGCATCTGGGCGACGGCCAAAATGACGATCTGGGCATCGGTGGTCTGCCTTGTCGCGTTCTTGCGTCTCTCTGGAGAGAGATCATCGGATGTGCGATAGACGACGGTGCAGAGGGTGTCCAGGTCGGCGTGCACCGCGGCGGCCAGGCAGAAGATGTTTTGAGTACCCCCGACTTCGGCTCCACTGCTTTGCATCCCTTGTTGAGCGTCATGGTCCAGGCATCAATCATCTAGAGCCCTTAGTACTACATTCGGGATTGCATGAGTCTTCGAGGCGATTGCGCCACGGTACGCTTCGCGGACACAGAAATCGGAAACATAGAGCGTGGCCCCTTGTACATTTGCGCGTTGCAGGGCTTCGTCCGTGATTCTCACAACAGGAGCCATCGACACGTCCACGGCATTTGCTGGCATAGAGAATCCGGTGCCAAGGGCCTTCAGGCACGCTTCCTTTCGGGTCCAGAAGCTCAAGAACATCTCAGCCCGTTTTTCCTCTGCAGCCTCTTGGATGAGCAGCCTCTCTCTGAGGGATAGAACCGCGGAGCGCCCAGTGAGATAGTCGCTGTGATGTTGAACCGACTCCAGATCGATGCCCACGTCGTGTTCGTATCCGAATAAGTAGACGATCATCTCGGAAGTGTGAGACAGGCTGAACCTGATGTCTTGAGAAGATCGTCGTGGGCCCAACTCCGGCTTCCCAAACGGCCCATAGGAGAAGATGAAGCTTTGCGCGGGCGCGCCCAAGTAGATCTCCAGGAGCATGCGCAATTGCCCTCTGCCGAGGATGAATCGGCGGCGGTCATCAGGACGACGATAGCGCTCTGCTCTTCTGTGTTCGTCCTCGCTCAACAAGGAATGCAGCGCATCGAAGTGCGACTCCAAGTGCCTGTAGGACATAGCCCAGAGATGAAGCTCAGCTGGATATGTCTTACACGGACGAGTCGTACCTGCAGCGAGAACCGGGGTTCGCCCAAGATCCGCAGCCGTCATCGCGCAGTGACCCTGTGGGCGACCGGAAGGTCTGAGCTGGCGCGGCTCAAGCACTCCTCAAGCCGCTGTGCTAACACCCCGACATGAGGATCGGCGGCCATAGTCAGATGGGTCCCCGGGACCGCTATTGCCTCGACCCCGCCAGTCGCAAGTCTCTTCCACTGCTCACCGGGATTACCCAAGCCATCAGCTTGATGATCCACGACAAACAGAGTGACCTTTCCTGGGTACGGTTGGGCCACATAGTCGCGCGCCGCGATGTGATTGCTCTCCAGGACCCTTCGCTGTGCATCTGGAAGCGACCCACTGGTCGGCTGCTGTCCATCCAGCAACTCCCGCCGGCATCGGCACCTGATTCTCCGCTTCACATTGTTAACGGACTGCCGAAGGTGGCTCACTTTCTCTCGCGGTGGGAGCGTCAGGAGGCTCCGCGCGTGGTAGCGAACGCTCGCCTCGAGCTTTTCGAGCCGACCCCTGGGGGACACTCTCACCAGGAACGTATCCAACAGCGCAAGTAGTCCGACGGCCTCACCCTGGCCCACGAGCTGGCGCGCCATCTCAAACGCCAGAAGGCCTCCAAACGAGTAGCCGCAGAGGGCGTAAGGTCCACGAGGTTGGAGAAGCGTAATCTCATTGATGTACTCCGCGGCCATCTCCTCTATCCGAAAAAGAGGAGGGTCCTCGCCATCGAGGCCCCTTGCCTGGAGGCCGAACACCGGCTGGTCGGGGTTCAGAGAGCGCGC
>JAFGIH010000090.1 GCA_016929985.1 Thermoleophilia bacterium
GACCCGGTGATGCGCCAACAGTTCGCCAAGATGATCGTTCTGGCCGGTGGGTATCCCGTCTCCGAGGACGACATCTGCTACTTCGTAGACGTAGACAAGGGCGGTCCAAGCACGCTCTACCCTGACAACTACGTGGCTGTCTGCGCTGCCAGAGGCATTACTACCGGCTACACGGCTACCCTCTTCAAGCCATACGACAACATCACCCGCTATCAGGTGATCAGTATGGTAGTGCGCGCGGCCGTGAATCTGCACTCCGGCCTCCTGGCCACTCCCCCGGCCGGTTGGACGGCTACCGGGACCTGGGGCTCAGATCCCACCCACGGCGCCAATGCAGCCCAAGCTGAGTACAACGGCCTACTCGACGGCCTGCCGCTCTCTTCGCTGGACCCCAGGGGGAACATGAACAGGGGCGAGGTGGCTCAGGTGCTCTACAACCTCATCAACCTCGCGACTCCGCCCACCACCACGACCACCACCATGGTGACAACCACCACCACTTCGTCCACTACCACGAGTTCTACAACCAGCTCAACGACCACCTCCACCACACTGGTCACGGCCGGGTACCGTGATCTTGGGGGCGCCATCACCTCCGCTCCCGGAGCCACCTCGTGGGGCGGCAATAGGTTGGATGTCTTCGCTCGAGGCGCGGCCGGCCAGCTCGCGTACATCTCGTACGACGGCGAATGGTCCAAGTGGAAAGACCTCGGAGGTTCGCTGGCACCCGATTCCTGCGTGGCAGCGGTCTCCTCCTCCACCCACCCGATCGATGTGCTGGCCCGCGGCGCCGATAGTACCCTCGTCTGGAAGTACTACACCGGCACCACTTGGTCGTCGTGGACGAGCATCCCCGCCAAACTCACCTCCGGACCGGCTGTGGTCGCCCTACCCGGCAACTACTTCATGGTATTCGCCCGCAGCACCACCGGCACCCTGACGTACTGCGTCTACGACGGGGCGAACTGGGCCGCGTGGCAGGATCTCGGCGGCACACTCAAGGCCGGGTCCGACCCTGCCGCCATCTCATGCACGAATGGTCAACTGGACGTGTTCGTACATGGCACCGATAACGCGCTTTGGCGCAGGACGTTGACCACCATGGGCTGGAGTCAGTGGACGAGCCTCGGAGGAAGCCTGTATTCGGGTCCTGCGGTCACCTCACAGACCACTAACCAGATGGATGTCTTCGTGCGTGGCCCGGGCCTCACCGTGTGGCAGAAGACGTACAGCGACAGCACATGGTCCGATTGGAAGAACCTGGAAGGTGGAGCGGTCACCGCCGGGCTGGCAGCGGCCTCATGGGGTGTGGACAGCCTGCACCTTTTCGCCAGGAGCGGTGGCAACACGCTGCTGTGGAAGTCATGGAATGGATACCAGTGGACCACACGGTAGGCTGCGAAGACCCGTCTGATCACGCATAGTCTTGCCTGACCGGCCGCTCCGGCTTAGACTGAGTTGAGAGAGTAGGCGGGTGTCTGTCCGGCTGGGCGGCGGCCTGCACAAGGAGAGCCGACATGGAACGTAGCGCCTTTCTCAAGAATCATTCCGCTGTGGTGCGCCGAAGGACGGGCTTGGCCCTGCTCGGCGCCGTCGCGCTTGTAGCGGTTCTCGCCGTCTCGGCGGTGTCGCTCGCGTTGGCCGACACAGCCAGCTTCCCCGATGTTCCAGCCACCGACCCCCATCACGCCGCCATTGTCGACCTTGCGTCACGGGGGATCGTGGAGGGATACACGAACGGGGACTTCGGCCCAAGCGACGATGTCAAGCGGCAACAATTCGCCAAGATGATCGTGCTCGCCGGCGGCTACCCGGTCTCGGAGGCCGACGTGTGCCCGTTCCTCGACGTGTCCGTGAGCGGACCCGCGTCCCTATATCCCGACAATTACGTAGCCGTGTGCGCGGCAGCCGGCATCACCGTCGGAAAGACGGCGACTACGTTCGATCCCTACTCCAGCATCACACGGCATCAGGTCGTGAGTATGGTGATGCGGGCGGCCGACGATCTTCGGCCAGGTCTCTTGCCGGATCCTCCTCCAGAGTGGACGGGTACCCCTGATTGGGGCCTCGACGCGACACATGGAGCAAACGCGGCCCGGGCTGAGTACAACGGGCTGCTGACCGGGATCGACCTCTCTAACGTGGATCCTCAGGGAAGCATGCCACGGGGAGAGGTCGCACAGATCTTGTACAACCTGCTCGCCGCGATCGCTCCACCCGCTACCACGACCACTACGACATCCACGACCAGCACGGCGAGCTCCACAACGACGACCACGGCTGCAACCACCAGCACCACTGCCGTAGGTGGTGGAGGCGGCGGAGGTGGCGGCACGACCCCATCGACGACCACGCCTGTACCTTCGGTCGACTATGCCATCGCCGGCCGGGAGGCGGCCACTGTGACGGCCCACGTAAGCGATCAGTTCGGCAACCCATTCCCTGGGGTAGAGGTTCTCTTCACCAGCGAGTGGCCCGAGGGCCTGGCCGGCCTTCCGGAGCTCGACGTGTCGGCGGGCGTGACCGACGAATTCGGCAATGTGGCCCATAGTTGGGAGCAGACCAC
>JAFGIH010000813.1 GCA_016929985.1 Thermoleophilia bacterium
AGTGATTCCCTGGGTCTTCCCGATCCGGAGTGCCTGCGGGCGGTGACGGGTTGACGTCCGTCAAGGAGGTAGACTAGGCGATGCAGTTCCCCCACCTTTTCAGTCCTCTCGAGATCGGGCGGGTGACCGTTCCCAACCGCATCTCGTTCTCCGCGCACCTGACCAACCTGGCGGTGGACGGGCTGCCCACGGAGCGGTTGACGCACTACCTGGAGGCCCGCGCCCGGGGCGGGGCCGGCCTCATAATCACCGAGGAGCAGTCGGTCCATCCCAGCGACCGGGCCTATGAGCACCTCATCGAGGCCTTCAAGCCCGAGGTGGTGCCGCACTACAAGCAGCTCACCCGGGCCATCCATGTCTACGACACCCGTATCTTCGCCCAGATCAACCACAACGGACAGCAGTGCAGCGGCAGCTTGTCCCGGCTGCCGGTGTGGGCGCCTTCCGCCATCCCCGACGTGATGTACCGGGAGACGCCCAAGGTCATGGAGCTGGAGGACATCCGCGAGGTGCAGGAGCACTTCGCCCTCGCGGCCACCCACGTGCGCGAGGGCGGCTTCGATGGGGTGGAGCTGCAGTTCGGCCACAGCTCGCTGGCCCGCCAGTTCATGAGCTGCCTCACCAACTTCCGCAGCGACGAGTACGGGGGCGAGTTCGAGAACCGCATGCGCTTCGCCCTGGAGACAGTGGCGGCGGTGCGCGAGGCGGTGGGCGCCGACTTCACCGTGGGGGTGAGGCTCTGCGCCGACGAGATGATCCCCGGCGGGTTGACGCTCGAGGACGCCAAGCAGGTGGCCCAGCGGCTGCAGACCACCGGGCATCTGGACTACTTCAATCTCACCCTGGCCACCTTTTACAACCTCTACCTGGTCGGCGGACCGATGCACTTGCCGCTCGGATACACGGTGCCGCTGGCCGCCGGCATCAAGGAAGCGGTGGAGCTGCCCGTCTTCGCAACCGGGCGCATCAACGACCCGGCCCTGGCCGAGCGGGTGCTGGCCGACGGCCAGGCCGACATGATCGGGGTGGTGCGGGGGCAGATCGCCGACCCCGACTGGGCGCGAAAGGCCCGCGAGGGCCGCACCGAAGAGATCCGCTACTGCATCGCCTGCAACCAGAACTGCTACGGGCGCGTGGGCCTCAACAAGACCATCGGTTGCGTGCAGAACCCGGCGGTGGGCTGCGAAGCCACCGAGGGCGAGTGTCACCTGCGGCCGGCGTTGCGCAAGAAGCGGGTCATGGTGGTGGGCGGGGGGCCGGCCGGCATGTGGGCGGCCAAGATCGCCACTCTGCGTGGCCACGACGTCACGCTCTACGACAAGGGTGAGGAATTGGGCGGCCAGGTATTGCTGGCTGCCAAGGGTGCGGGACGCGAAGAGTTCGGCGTGATCGCCCGCAACGAGCGCAACCAGCTCGTCCACCTGGAGGTCCCGGTGAAGCTGGGTGTGGAGGTCACTGCCGAGATGGTGCTCGAGCAGCAGCCGGACGCGGTGATCGTGGCCACAGGATCGCGACCCAAGGCCTGTCCGGTGGCCGGCGCCGACGGACCCAACATCTTCAATGTCTGGCAGGTGCTGAGCGGGGAGGCCGAGCTGGGTGAGCGCGTGCTCCTCATCGACTACGACGGCCACCACCAGGCGACCGCCACGGCGGAGTTTCTGGCCGAGCTGGGCAAAACGGTGCACGTTGTGACGTCGGCCCTCTTCGTGGGCTCCGATCTGGGGCCGTCGCAGGACCTGTACCTGAGCCGGCAGCGGCTCATGCAGAAGGGCGTCACTCTCACTCCCGACTTCGCCGTCATGGAGATCAAGGGCCTGGAAGTCCACGGCTTCGACGTCTACTCCAACGTGTGGGGCGTCCTCTCCGGCCACGACACCATCGTCACCGCCATGGGCAACGACGCCTGCGATGGCCTCTACTTCGCCCTCAAGGGGAAGGTCCCGGAACTCATCCGCGTAGGCGACTGCGTGGCGCCCCGCAAGGTCGATATGGCCATCTACGAAGGCTACATGGCCGGGAAGCGCGTGTGAGCTCAGGTACCGGCATGACTTCCGGCGATCGGCCGGCGGCGGAGCGGACCAGGCTGGGGCCGGTGTTGGTGGCTGTAGAGCCATCGCCGGCTTTGGCGACCAGCGAGGCCCGCTCGAAGCCCGCTGCGGGACCCCTAATCAGCGAGGGCCTGCGTCTCGCCTCGGCACTTGGTGTGGAATGCCACCCCGTGACTTGGGCGCCCGAACCGTATGTCGACGCGGAGGCGATAGCGACGGCAGTGGCGGAAGCGGCGCGGGCCGGGGCCGGCCCGGAGGTGGAGTCCGCGCGCGATGCGCCGCCTGCGGCCGTCCTTCTGGCCGATACCGACTTGGGGCGGCAACTGGCCCCTCTGGTGGCTCACCTGCTCAGCTCGGGAGCCGTCGTCGGCTGCAGTGACGTGCACGAGGTGCAGGGGACTCCCGTCTTCGTCAAGCGTGTCTACGGTGGTTGGTTGGAGCGGGAGATCGTGCCGGCGCCGGGCACCATCCCGGTCGCGACTCTGGATCTCACAGGTCTTCCCGAGCCGGACACGGTCTCGGAGGTGCCCCCCATGCCCGACGTACTTGCAGTCCCGGCAGCCGCGCAGCCCTCGGTCGTTCATCTGGAGACTGTCCCCCCGGATCCCCGGACTGTGGACCTCGTTCACGCGCGGCGCATTGTGGCGGCGGGCTCGGGGAGCGCGAGCGAGGGATTGCTGGAGTCGGTGGAAGAACTCGCGGAGCTTCTCACGGGGTCGGTGGGGGCCACCCGGCCGGTCGTGGACGATGGGCTGCTTCCCAAAGAACGGCTCATCGGGCAGACCGGCCGGACCGTCTCACCCGAGCTCTATATGGCGCTGGGGATTTCAGGCTCTCCTCACCACGTCGCGGGCGTGAGAGGCGCCGAGAAGATCGTCTCTATCAACCGGGACGTACGTGCGCCCATCTTCCGGTTCTCCGATGTCGGCTATGTGGCCGATTTGGAAGTGGTGCTCCCCGCTCTGGTGCAGAAGATCAAGGAGTGGCGGGATGCCCGCGGCGAGCTTTGATGTCATAGTCGTGGGCGCCGGCCCGGCGGGGACGAGCGCGGCCCTCGGCCTGGCTCAGAAGGGCGCACGGGTCTTGCTGGTCGAGCGGGGCGAATACCCCGGGGCAAAGAACATGTTCGGCGGGATGATGGTGTACAGCCCCGTGCCGGAGCAGTTGATACCCGGCTTCTGGGCCGTCGCCCCTTGGGAGCGGGCGGTCACCAAGAGGGTACTCTCGGTGGTGGGCGAGGGCTCGTCGACCTCCATGGTCTTCCAGGCCGCATCCGGTTCGGAGCAGCCTTCAGCAGGCGCCGGCTCTACCTCCGACCGCACACTCACCGCCTTCACGTTGTTCCGGCCTCTCTTCGACCGTTGGTACGCGGAGCAGGCCGTCGCTCGGGGCGTGACGTTGCTCACCGGCTGCCGGGCCGAGGGCCTGGTGGTGCGCGACGGCGCGGTGCAGGGGGTGCGGGTCACGGGCATCGACGACACCGTCGAGGCGCCGCTCGTCATCGCCTGCGACGGCGTGTTGTCGTTGCTCGCCAAGGATGCCGGGCTTCACGAGGGATTCAAGCCCGAACAGGTGGCTCTTGGAGTCAGGGCTCTCTACGCGTCCACCGAGGAAGAGATCGACGAACGCTTCGGGCTCAGCGGCCGCGAGGGGGCCACCCAAGAGTTCCTGGGCTGTACGGAAGGGGTGCGCGGGGGCGGCTTTCTCTACACGCAGACCGAGACGCTGTCGGTCGGTCTGGTGGTGCACCTCGACTCGCTGACAGAGAGGAGGATCCCGCCCTACGAGCTCATGGAGCGTTTCGTCGCCTCGACACCGGTGGCGCCGCTGCTGCGGGGAGCGCGTCTGGTGGAGTACTCGGCTCACCTGCTGCCCGAAGCGGGGCGGCGCATGGTGCCCCGTCTCTCGATGGCGGGGCTGCTGGTGGCGGGTGACGCGGCCGGGTTCTGCTACACGAAC
>JAFGIH010000814.1 GCA_016929985.1 Thermoleophilia bacterium
GGCGCCGGTCGAGACCGGCTCCCCGATCTCGCCCAGGCTGATGGCGCCCTGTGGGCAACACGAAAGACACAGGCCGCACAGCTCCGTGCCGACGCACTTGCGGTATCGCCAGGAGAGCTGGATGTCGAAGCGTTGCGATTCCGGGCTATGGCACCAGGGGCAGCGCAGCGGACAGCCCTTGAGGAACACCGTGGTCCTGATGCCCGGTCCGTCTTGCACGGAGAAGCCCTGGATGTCGTAGACGATGCCGACAGGGCCGGCATCCGAGGGCTCTTCGAGCGGCGCGACGCCGGCCGGGCGCTCGGCTTCAGACGACATTCTCGGTCCTCGAGATTATGTCGTTCTGCATCCGCTCGCTGAGCTCGACGAAGTAGGCCGAGTAGCCCGCGATGCGGACCACCAGGTTGCGGTAGGCCTCCGGGTCTTTCTGCGCTGTCCGCATGTCGTCGGAGCTCACGACGTTGTACTGCACCTCCATGCCGCCCTGGTCGAAGTAGGCCCTGGTGACGTCGCGCAACTTGGCGTCGCCCTCCGGGCCCCGTAGGGCGGTGGGGTGGATGCGCAGATTGAGGGCGATGCCATCCAGGAAGTCCTTGTGGTCGTAGCAGACCGCGGAGCTGAAGACGGCGGTAGGGCCGTAGAGGTCTCTGCCTTGCGCCGGGGAGGCGGCGTCGGCGATGGGGTCGCCGGTGCGTCGACCGTCCGGGGTGGCCCAGGTGTGCGCGCCCTGCGCAACGTGGTCGGCCGCTCCGTACAGGCCTGCTTTGTATTGCTTGCTCCTCACGCTGTGCAGCTGGCGGCAGGTATCTACGTAGAGGTCGATGATCCACCTCATCTGCTCGTCGGCGTAGGCGTCGCCGTTGCCGAAGTGCGGCACCTCGCTCAGGATCTTCTGTCGCAGAGGCTCATGGCCCTCCCAGTTGGCCATGTAGGCATCGAACAGCTCGCGGGCGGTGGACAGCTTCTTGTCGAAGACCATGTATCTGATGGTGGTGAGCGAGTCGGCCACGGTGGCGAGACCTGTGGCGGTGCCGCCGAAGGAGTTGTACTTCGCCCCGCCGCGCACGCAATCCCTGCCCGACTCCATGCACCCCTCCATCGCGATGGACAGCGCGGCATGGGGGCTCACCATCATAGCGAAGTGCTCGGAGTAGTTGTTCATGGTGACCAGCCATCTGAGGAAGTACTCCACCTGGGCCTTCACCGCGGTCTTGACCTCGTCGAACGACTTCATGTCGTAGAGGTAACCGGTCTTGACGGCGCTGCTCCTGCCGTTGAGCGGGTTGACCCCGTTGTTGAGGGCCATCACCAGCACGACCCCGTAGTGGATGGTCGACTTGCAGTTGGTGCCGTTAGGCGCCGGGTAATCATTACCCGAACCAACGATCTCCTGGCAACCGATGAGGCCGTAGTCGCGGGCGTCCTCCAGCTCGAAGCCGGCCTCCACCAGAGCGGGTACGATCACCTCGTCGTTCTGGAACAAGGGAAGGCCGCCGACGAGCTTGGTCATCTCGATGGCCTGTTCCCACAGGTCGTCCGGTGTGTCTTGGTGCATCCGGATGGAGATGGTCGGGTCGTGCAGCAGGAGCCTGCCCATCGAGTCGAGCACCATGTAGGTGACCGGGTTGGAGGCGTCCTTGCCGGTCTTGGGATCGACTCCGCCGATGGTGGTGTGCTGGTAGGTGTTGCCCACGCCTACGATCTCGTTCAGGAAGGGCGGGGCGGCGCGGTAGAAGCAGTTGGACTTCAGCAGGAAGGCGTCCACGATCTCGTGGGCCTCGTCCATGGTGAGGCGTCCCGCCTCCAGGTCGGCCTTCAGGAATGGCCAGGTGTACTGGTCGAAGCGGCCGAAGGCGAGAGCGGGGTACCTACAGTCCATATAGAGGAGCAGCTGGTACATGACCGCGGCCTGCACTGCCTCCCAGAAGGTGCGGGCCGGGTTCTCCGAGATCCACATGAGGCTATCGCCCATGCGCGTGAGCTCGGCAGCCCGGGCCGCGGACATGCCATCCGCGGCTGCGCCACCGTCCGCGACAACTGCGGCATCGCCGGTCACCGCCTTGTCGTAGCAGGCCTGGGCGTAGCGCTTGATCATGACGGTGCCGGCGTCGCACGCGAGCACGGCCGACTTGTAGCAAAGGTACTTCTCAACGTCGCCGCCCATGAGGTCGCCCTGGTGAGCGTCGATCCAGTCCTGGGCCTGCTTGCGGATGGCCGCGTAGCCGGTGTTGATGATCTTGGGATAGCCGGCGATGAGGTGTCCGCTGGCCAGGTTGCCGATCGGCACGCCGGGAAAGTAGCTGGAGGCCCCGATGGCGGCCCACTCTTCGAAGCCGTCGGGGTACCAGGAGTCCATGCAGTCGGAGACCGTCCTACCCTTCCAGAAATCGCGGATGGAGTAGAGCTTGTCGATCTCCTCCCGGGCGATGGTGAGCTTCGTCCCCATGTCCTCGCGGTGGTAGACGCCGTCGCCCTCCAGCGTCCAGAGATTTCCGGCGTCGAACTCCTCGCAGATCCAGTCGGACCCGTCCTCCGGCCACACGCCGGAGCCAAGGAAGCTAATGCCCAGGTTGCCGACGATGAGCTCGAAGTCCTCCACGCGACAGGTCATCTGCGAACAGACGTCGTAGGTGGCCTGGGCCCGCTTGATGTCGGGGGGGACGAGGAGGTTTCTCTTGTAAGACTCGGTGATGTTCACGCCGCGCTCGGCGTCGACCGCGATGACCCGGTCTCGGATGAGCTCCCTCATCTGGACGATCCGGTCGGTCAGGGGTCTCGGCTCACCCATGTCTTACTCCTTCTGAACGAACGGCACCGATACATCTATATATTTGGGCCCTCATATTTTGACACGGAAACGATCGAAACGTCGGGCCCCGGCCGCTTGCTGCGGCCGGGGCCCGATAGTCTGTGCGAGTCCTCGGGCCCGGACGAGCCGTCTCGACTCCCGCGCCGCTCGTGTCTACTTGGTCAGCGCTATGTCTCCCAAGTTGACGTCTTTCTCGGTGCAGATGTCTTCGATGGTCGTCGTCTTGAAGCCTTGGGCCGAGATGCTCAGCTTGTACGAGGCGTTTTCGGGCAGGCCCCTGAACCAGAAGTCGCCGAAGCCGTCGGTGGTGGCGGTCTGGGCCGCTCCGTCGCCGCCGGTGAGCGTGCAGGTCGCCCCTTCCACGATCTCTCTTGCAACCGCGTCGTAGATCGTGCCGGCTACGAACTTCTTAGGCATGTTGAGGTAGTACACCCGCGGCTTGTGCCCAAGTTCGGGCTTGAGCACTTCGGCCTTGGCGATGTCTGCCGCGAAGTCGCTCTCCTCGCCGAACTTGATGGCCTCTGTCGGGCACGCGTCGGCGCACCTGGGGATCTTCCACTCGCCGCCGTCGAGCAGGTGAGCACAGCCCGTGCACTTCTGCGCGAGGTTCAGGTCGTCGTTGAAGTAGATGGCGCCGTAGGGGCAGGCATCCACGCAAAGGCGGCAACCGGTGCATTTGACGGAGTCGATGATGACCAGACCATCGTCGCGCTTGTAGATTGCGCCTTCGATGGGGCAGGGCGGGATGCACGGCGGGTCGTCGCAATGCATGCAAGGGTTGGCGACGTAGTGCATCTCCACCTTCGGCACGGTGCCCCGGATGTGCTCATCCAGGCGCATCCAGAACTGGCCGGTGTCGGGTTGGGGCTTGGCGATAGGAGACCAGTCGTTACCGACGTGTTCGTCTTTGCAGACGAACTGGCAGGCGTAGCAGCCTACGCAGAGGTCGACATCGATGACGAAGACCTTCATTTGTCGCCTCCCTCTATCCA
>JAFGIH010000815.1 GCA_016929985.1 Thermoleophilia bacterium
CGCTGCAGGCGTACACAGGTGCCTGTGGAAACTGTGGATATCTCGGGAGTCTAATGACCTGAACGCGGCTATCTAGCCCACCCGCTGTGGACGCGTGTTCCCGCCCGACCGCCATGAGCGCACGACCCCCTGAATTTCGCGGCCGAAAACCTTCCTGGGCTCTTATCCGCCGCCCCGTCTCTGCGCCCCACGTCGCCGAGTCGCCCGTCGGCGAGGGCCGCGACCTCGCGTCCAGATCCTTTCACACCCGTGGCGACCGGACCACTACGGACCCGAGGAGGACCCCCATAGCCCGTTTCCGCCGTCCCTATACGGCTGACGTGACCTTCCGCCGCTCGCATCCCCCAGCATCTCGACAAGGCGGTCGACAGACGCCACCACCCCTTCCTCCGGAATGCTTTTTCCCCATTATCAACAGAAAACGTGGTGTATGCGGCCGTAATCTTCCGGCTTTCTGCACCTTTTCCACCGCTGTGGATTCGTCTGTGTATAACTGGCAAAGATTCCCTGCAAAACCACGGTCTTATAGCGCTGGAACAAGCCCGCTTGAGGACCCTTCTGAAAGCAAAGGGTTGCACTTTGCGGACTTCTTCTTCCATCGGACCTGTGGAAAAGACCTCTTCTCGTAGGTACAATGGCTGACAGTTCCGGCATGCACGGTCCACGACCCAGAACGACCCGAGGCGCAACGCCTTTATGCCTTCTCCAGAGCTCTCCCATCAGTTGCCAGAGGACCCGTCGTCCGGGCCTGAGTTCCTTTCGGTTGCGAGTACCGATCCGCCGCGCATCGCCGTCTACGCCGAACCCCACTCTCCGCCTCTCGTGGTGCCGGTAACCGATTTCCCGCCGACCGACGAGCACCTTGTCGACCTCATCGAAACGCTGGCCTCTAGAGCCCACGCACTGGCGCGAGACCAGGGCGGCCTACTCCCCCTGAGCGTCTTTCGAGAGCTCATCGAGAACCTCGTGCATGCGTCCTTCGCCGGCGTAGTGGTGACCATCCTTGATGCCGGTAACACCGTCCGCATCAGCGACCGGGGACCGGGGATCCCGGACAAGGACGCTGCCCTGCGCCCCGGGTTCACGTCCGCAGACGCCCGGGTGAAGAGCTTCATCCGAGGAGTGGGCTCTGGCTTCTCCGTAGTGCGTGAGACTCTCACCCGGCTCGGTGGCGTCCTTGAGATCGAGGACAACCTGGGCCGAGGGACAGTTGTCACCGCTCGTGTCCAACCCCGTCCCAACATGCCTCTCGCGCCGGCGACGCTCCCGACCTATAATCTGTCCCAGCGTCAGCTGAAGACTCTCCTCCTGGCGGTCGAGCTTGCGCCGGTCGGTCCTACACGCATAGCCGAGGAGCTCGGCGTATCGACGTCGACCGCCTACCGAGACCTGATGATCTTGGAAGAGGCTGGGTTTGTCGCCTCCGGACCTACCGGGCACCGTTCGGCCACCGATGCGGGGTTGGAGTATCTGGACGCTGTCCTTTAGCTTGGGGCGGTCGATGCGGCCGCGAGAAGACATCGTGGCCGCGGGGGAATGGAGAGGGGTGCTAGTGGATAAGCTGAACAGCGACCCGATCTGGGAACAGGCCCTGAGCCTCATCTCGCAGCAGGTCAATGACGGGATCTTGAAGATCTGGTTCGAGCCCATGGTGGGCCTCGGACTTTCGTCAGGCACCTACTCGGTGGCCGTGGCCTCCGACTTCGCCAGAGACTGGATCGAAGCTCGCCATCACGACTTGATGACGGAGGCCGTTTCCCAGGTCGTGGGCGAACCGACACGTTTGGAGATCGTCGTCTCGCCCCTGCTGTCTCGCCCGGCCCCGCCCGATGCATCTCTCCCGCCCGGGAGGCCCGGAGGCTCTCGAGCCGACTCGCCGGCCGAGCCTGCAACCGCGAAGGTGGGAGACCGTTCACGCCGTGATAGGAGGGCATCCCCGCCGACCTACGGAAGACAGACCGCACCGCCCTATCTAAGCTCCGAGCCACTACTACCGGCCACACCGGACGACGCGACGGCTTCCGGCGCCGGTCTGCTCGACAAGTACACTTTCGAGACCTTCGTGATCGGGCCGTCGAACCGCTTCGCCCACGCAGCCGCCCTGGCCGCAGCCGAGACCCCGGGGAGGCAGTACAACCCTCTGTTCATATACGGCGGCGTGGGGCTAGGAAAGACCCATCTGCTCCAGGCTATCGGCAACTATGCGGTGCGGAACCATCCGGCCCTCAAGGTCCGCTACCTTACTCTCGAGACCTTCACCAACGACTTCATCAACTCTCTCCGCGACAACAGCAGCGAGGATTTCAAGACACGCTATCGCTCCGTCGACCTCCTCCTTATAGACGACATCCAGTTCCTCCAGAAGAAGGAGCAGACACAGGAGGAGTTCTTCCACACCTTCAACACTCTCTATGACGCTCAGAAACAGATAGTCATAACGTCCGACCGCCACCCAAAAGGCCTTGCCACTCTAGAAGACCGCCTTGTGTCGAGATTCGAATGGGGACTGATCACCGACATCCAACCCCCCGACCTCGAGACCAGGGTGGCCATCCTTCGTAGGAAGGTCCGCGCCGACGGTGTCGTGCTGGCGGACGACGAGGCCCTCATGGTGATAGCGTCCCGCGTACCTACGAACATTCGCGAACTCGAGGGGTGTCTCACCCGAGTGGTGGCCTTCTCCTCATTCAGCAAGCGGCCCATCACAGTGGAACTCACCCGTGAGGTCCTCAAGGACATCCCCGAGACGCCCACGACCAAGGTCACGATAGACCTCATCCTTACGGTAGTGGCAGAGATAACAGGGATCTCCGTCAGCGAGATCATCGGCGACAAACGCTCCCGTCCCATTGTCGACGCACGCCATTACGCCATGTATCTCGCTCGAGAGCTCACCGATGCTAGTCTCCCCAAAATCGGGGAGCGGATCGGCAACCGTGACCACACCACCGTCCTCCACGCTGTGGACAAGATCACCAAGCTCATGCGGGTCGACCAAGACGTCTACAACCTCCTCCAACACCTCACTACCAAAATCAAGAGCGCTCCATGAGAAACTCTCCACAACCCCCTGTTGATGCCTCCGGGATACTCTGTGGAGTACCACCCACTATCTTCTCCACCGCTCGATGCCCCACGGCAGCCCCAACCCATCCACCGCCGGTCCACAGGCCGTGCACAGAGCCGTCTATCATCACTCGGCCCCAAGACCGGGTCCGGTCTTGTTGATAACATCTTCCACAGGCTCTACTACAACGACTATATTTCTCATACAAATATCTAATAGTAATAGGTCGAAGTGCAGTCGACACCCGGTGAGCGAGGAGTTCTCATGAAACTAGTCACCACCAAGCAGGCGCTCGTGGAATGTCTAGGGATCGCCAACAAGGCGGTCTCCTCGCGGAGTTCAATACAGGTTCTTTCTGGAGTGCTGCTCGATGCTCGGGACGAAGGCACGATGGTTTCGGCGACGGATATGGAGATTTCGATCAAAGCCCCGCTTGCCGGCACGGTGGAAGAGGCGGGATCATTGGTGTTACCTGCTCGTCTGGCCACGGATATCGCTAGAAGTCTGCCGGCCGGGCAGGTGGTGATCGAACAGCGCCTTGGGGAGACTCAGGTGGAAATACGAGCCGGCGAGTCACTCTTCAATCTTCACTCGCTTCCCGCTGTAGACTTTCCACAGCTTCCTCAGTTCTCAGGGGAGCGGTTTACAGTCAGCAGGGTCGCTTTCATGGAGACGGTCGACCGCGTTGCGCCGTCGGCCTCCCGGGATGAGACACGCCCCGTGCTTGGCGGAGTCTTGGTGCACTTCGCCAAGAACCAGGTGCGCATGGTCGCGACCGACAGCTACCGTTTGACTGTGAAGGAGACTCCACTCGATTCCTCGGTGTCGGGTACCCCACAGGTGATCACGCCGGCGCGCACCCTCCTCGAACTCTCTCATATCGCAGCTACCGTGGACGATGAGACTATCTCTATCCTACCCACCGAGAACCAGATCCTCTTCGAAGTCGGGGGGGTGACGCTCATCTCCCGCCTCATCGACGGGCAGTTCCCCAACTACAAGCAACTGATCCCCGAGACGTTCGACTATGAGGTCGCCATCGACCGCGAGGAGTTCCTCGAAGCGATTCGCCGGATCAGTCTTCTCGCTCAGAAGAGCACTCCTCTCCGTCTTCAGTTTCTGGAAAACACCCTTACGGTATCTGCTGAGTCGCAGGACATCGGCAAGGCTCACGAGGCCATACCTATCCAGTTCTCAGGGGAAGAGTTACAGATCGGCTTCAACCCTGACTTTCTTGAGGCCGGAGTAGCCGCCGTGAAGGAGTCGCCTGTGTACCTGCGGCTCATCAGCCCGCTACGTCCAGGACTCATCAAAGGCGCCGCTGACGACTTTCTCTATCTCGTTATGCCGATTCGGCTGAACGACTAGCATGAGTGTCTCCGGAGGACCCTCGCTGGCTGGCAAGACACCGCAGCGTGTCACCGTCCGCCTGCCCATCACACTGGGACAGTTCGTCAAAGCGGCTGGTCCGGTGGGTACCGGAGGCGAAGCTAAACAAGTCATCGCCGCAGGGTTAGTGAAGGTGAACGGCACGGTGGATGAGCGGCGAGGGCATAAACTGACGGCCGGTGACGTCGTCGAGATCCGGGGGGTGGCCAAGGAAGTCGCCGTCGCCGAGGTCCCCCCCCCGCGGGGCTGACGACGGTGTTGGTCCGCGAGGTCCGCATGTACAACGTGCGGTCGCGCCGGACGCTGGGGGTGGAACTCGGTGCGGGCTTGACGATCTTCGTCGGTGCTAACGGGGCAGGCAAGACGACGATACTCGAAGCCGTCACCTTGGTGCTGCAGGGGAACACCCTGCGATCGACAGCCATCCGCGACCTCATCACCCGTGGTCAGGAGCACCTGCGCGTGGAGGTCGATCTCGAGGCTGGCGGCGTGATATCCACGGCTGCTGCTGCGTATTCGCGCGATGGTGACCGTCGCCTGACTGCAGACGGAGCCGTGCTTCAGGATTCGTCACGGTGGCGCGAGGCTCTGCCGGTCCGTACGTTCGTCCCCGACGATCTGCGGTTGATCAAAGGCAGTCCGAAGCGCCGGCGGGAATACCTGGACACTCTGGCTGCGCGTTGCGATCCCGAGTACAGTGTTGTGTTGAACCGCTACGAAGAAGCCCTCGCGCAGCGGAACACCCTGCTGCGGATGGCGCGGTCGCCGTACGATACCTCCGAGTTCACGCCCTGGGAATCCATCCTGGCTCAAACGGGTCTGCAGGTCTGTCGGTCTCGATCTGCGACCCTCAGTACGTTCATCGAGCCGTTCCAAAAGGCCCATCACGAGCTGACCGGTGACCCCGCGGACACTCTGCACCTGGCCTACAGAACGAACGTGGCCGACCTCGACGAGATGGAGTACCGAGAGCGCCTGGCCGAGATGCGGGGACCCGACAGGCAGCGTACCTACACACACCTCGGGCCGCATCGCGACGACCTGAAGCTGCTCCGAAACGGCCTCGACGTTCGGGAGTGCGCATCGCAGGGGGAGCAGCGCGCGGCGCTCCTTACTCTCATCCTCGCGGAGTGGAGGTACCAGTGCGAAAACGCCCAGAGTCCCCTGCTTCTTCTCGATGACGTCATGAGCGAGCTCGATGAGGCCCGGCGAAGGGCGCTCGTGCACTTCGTCTCTCAGAATGGCCAGGTCATCATCACTACCACTGACCTGAGGTACTTCACTGCCGAAGAGCTCCGAAACACCGCGGTGGTAGAGCTCGCGGCCGGCGAGCCGGCCGCGGAGGAGTGAGCCGTGAACGACGGGCGGAGCTCGGACCCCGAGCGGTTGGGCGACCTTCTGGGCGACACTTACGAGACGCTCGCCGGTGGGGCGCCCACTAGCACCCCGACCGGCGCCGCCCCCCGGGGCGCCGCCCTCATCCCCGAGCGGATGCTGGCTGCGATCTGGCCCGAGGTGGTCGGGGCTGAAGTGGCCGCCAACGCGAGGCCTGTACAGTTACGCGGCAAGCGGCTGGTGGTGAGCGCATCCTCGAGCGTGTGGGCGCAGACCCTGCAGTTCATGGGCGCCGCCATCGCCGCCGGCATCAATGAACGACTGGGAGCGGACACGGTGCATCAGATCGTGTTCCGCCACGCAGGGTGGGAGGAGCGCTCGCGAGGGCCGACAGGAGGCGCCGGGGGGGCTGGCGCCGCCGAGGCCGCCTTTGCGCCGGCGCCGGCTGGAGGCGCGGCCGCACGCCCCGCAGACGCGGCCTTCTCGGAAGAGCAACGGGCCGCTCTCGCGGAGGTGGAAGGACTCGATCTCACGCCCGAACTGCGCGAAAAGATGCTCCGTGCTATGCGGGCGGCTTTCGTCCGCGGAGAGAAGGATTCTGTACGCTGAGAGCGTACACAGGAACGTGGAAAGATGCCCTTCTGTGCTATCATGTCGTCGACGTGGTGCGCACTTCCCGCAGTGGCGGTCCGGTCTTCTTCCCAGCTTCCCGGAAGCAACTCCACGACTCGTGCGGCCGGGGGGCGTCAGCTCAGAGAGAGGTAACGAAGGTTTGGCCGAGCATACCTACGATGTAGGCGATATACAGGTCCTTGAGGGTCTGGAACCCGTCCGCAAGCGGCCGGGCATGTACATCGGTTCCACGGGGCACCGCGGCCTGCACCACTTGGTGTATGAGGTGGTCGACAACTCTGTCGACGAGGCTCTCGCCGGCGTGTGCACCAAGATCGATGTCACCATTCTGCCTGACTGCTCGGTGCGCGTCGCCGACAACGGTCGCGGCATACCGGTGAAGACCATGCCTCAGTTCGGTCGGCCCGCCTTGGAGATCGTGATGACCAAGCTCCACGCCGGCGGCAAGTTCGGCGGCGAGGGCTACAAGGTATCCGGCGGTCTGCACGGAGTCGGCGTGAGCGTCGTCAACGCCCTGTCGGAGTGGCTCATCGTGGAAGTGAGCCGCGACGGCCACCGGTTCCGGCAGAGCTACGCCCGCGGCGTGCCCACATCCGAAGTGGAGAAGCTGGGCAAAAGCGACGGCACCAGCGGCACCATCACACACTTCCGGCCCGACCCACAGATCTTCAACGATCTCAATTTCGACTTCACCACTCTGTCACAGCGTCTGCGCGAGGTCGCCTTCCTCAACCGCTCGCTGAAAATCACCCTCATAGACGAGCGGGAAGAGACAGGCGAAAGCCGGACGGCGGACGCGGACGATGATGACTACACTCCGCGTGACGACCTCGATCTGACCGTGGAGAGGGTGTTCTCCGCCGAGGCTCTGGCCGAATCCGGCACGGCCGCCGAGGCCGGCACCGGGGCTGCGACGGGCAAGAAGGGCCCTTTGCCTCGTTCCGTCGTGTATTGCTACGACGGCGGCATCGTCGACTTCGTAAAGCACATCAACAAGCACAAAGACGCCCTCCATGCGCGGGTGATCCACTTCGAAGGGCAAGAGGCCGACCAGACGGTCGAACTGGCCATGCAGTGGAACGCCGGCTACAACGACAACGTGTTCTCCTTCGCCAACAACATCAACACCCACGAGGGCGGCA
>JAFGIH010000091.1 GCA_016929985.1 Thermoleophilia bacterium
CCGGGGCGCGTAGGGACGGGACGTTACCCGCGGTGCCACCCTACTTGGCAGTGTAGGCGCGTCGAAGACGCCGCCTGCGCCACCCTCTCAGCGGACGCTGCTGCCCTCACACCCCCGGCCGTCGCGCGTGCGCGGCGCCGGCGGGCGGCAGTCACATCCCCCTTCTGTCACGGGAAGGACCCGGCCAGGTCTACTGGGTCTGAGCCTGCGCCGCGCGCCCCGAGGGCGCGGCGGCCGGGCGGCACGACCGTTCGGCTGGCGGCTCGGGGATGATATTCGGACGCTGATTCCCACCGGGCTCCCACCATCCCCGGCTCGCTCGAAGCGAAGAGCAGTGCCTACTCGTTCCCGTCATCGCCTTTGTGCTTGCAGAGTCTAGTGGTATGCAGGGGAAACTTCAAGGAGCAGTCCCGCCACATCACCGTCCCGTCGGAAATGCAGCTCATAGCAGGGAACATTCTCGACTATGCGGGCGCACGTCTCGAGGACTCCGGGGAAGTACCTCGGGCTATACCAGGGACAGGAGACAACCGGGACAAGCCGCCGTAGGGCCAAGCTTCTGGAAAGCGGCACGATCTGCTCTTTCTGGGCTTTCACGAGAAAGAGCAGGCCTGCCAGCGGTGCGTGAGCGTTCCCGGCTACGCCGGCGTCGCTCGGCCACGGGGTCCCCCAGGCCTCGGCGCCATGCGAATCAGCTTCGCGAACCGGGAACGACCGCAAGATCACCCTGTCGTCGCTGAGAAGCGATCCGTCCAATCCCCCCTTGAGCAGCAGCCTAGAGAGGGTCGACTTGCCCGCTCCGGACGATCCAGGGAACACCAGCGCTCTCCCGTCGACAATAGCCCCCGCGGCGTGAATCACCGCTCCGCCGCGGAGCGCGAGATGGTTGACAAGGAGCAACTGGTCGACCGGGTAACGCACCGGGTGGATCAGCGGGGCATCCGGAACCCCAGTCACCACCCCGGATCCGCATATGTGAATCACCGCTTTGGTGGTCTCCTCGTTAGAGCACACGATCAGTGGAGGCACACCGTTACCGCCACGGTACAGATTGAGACGGTATCCGGCGCCCTCCGATTGGAGCGTCCACGTACCACCACAATCGAACAGAACCGCCGACTCGTTTGGCGGAGCTGGAGACCCGGTCACCTGGAGATCGATGCTCGAAGAAGAGAGACCCTTATCACCACGGGACACCCTGAAACCCGAATAGGCGATCTCCACCGGCTCCAGCAAAGGGATCTCAGAACGAGTCCGGAATTCGACACCGCCTATGTTCAGGACTTCGAGGCGTGTTGTCAGATCAGGACCCCGGCACATTGCAGCCTGCAAAGAAACATGTCTTGCCTTGCAGGGCACTGGGCATTTCGTTAACGCCCTTGCAGTTGTAACCCAAGACCTCGTCCGCCTCGAGGCCTACTCGAGCCAGCTTCGGCGGCTCGTACGGTCGCCGCGCATCAAGGCCCCCATCGTTTCGAGCCTCAGCCCCCTCTAACACAGACCACCTCCGTCTGTTCTTGGTCAACCCACCGACGCCGGGCGGTACCCAGACGGCACAGATATTCCGGCGGGGCCGCGGGCGTTGCCTGCTCCAGCATGAACAGCCCCGGACAGTAGCCGCAGAGGAGTACGTCTGGGCAGCCGCCACAACGGCCCTCATCTTCCCAGGTGGCGTGGTCCACCGCTGTTGTGACGGCCTGCCACGCGTCTTTGAAACCCAGGGTCTTCACATCATATGCATACGGACCACCCAGAAGGCAGGGCCGCATGAATCCCTGGGGGTCGATGTGAAAACTCGCTATGCCGGCTCCGCAGCGGAAGAGACGACCGACCGGCTTGGGTTTCTCATCCACGGCACTGCGGTACCGATCATAGAACTTCAACAACTCCAGTCGTCTCTCCGCAGACCTCAGCTCCAGATCGGCGGCCCGATCGGGGTCGACGCGATGGCTCAGTGGAGCCGGATTTCCGTCCAACCGAGGCGTGAGCAGAGGATCGAGCCGAAATCCGACACCCAAGCTCTTTGCGTATTCCTCAATCTCGGGAATATCAGACTCGTTGTCACGAAGCACCATGGTCTTCAGATTCAGGCGGACGCCTTGGTCTAGGAGACTCTCGATACCGAGACGTACACGCCGGAACCGTCCCGCCGCCCCCGTGATTCTTGCGTAGGTGTCTTCGCTTGACCCGTGGACGCTGATTTCCACGCTGTGCGGAGGGTACTCGCGAAAGGCGTTCAGGTGCTCGTCTGACACCAGGCTGCCATTCGTGAACACCGTGACGATCAGTCCCAGCCGCCGCGCCGCCACGTATATCTCGACAAAATCCTCGCGGAGTAGGGGTTCGCCGCCCGAGAGGAGGAGGAACAGGCAGCCGGCATCCGCAGCGCGCGACAGGATGTCGACCACCTGCCCGGTTGTGAGTTCCCCGGCTTGTGCGGGATGGCGGGCCGTCAAGTGTCCCACATAGCAGTGCACACATTGGAAGTTGCAGCGATAGGTGAGATCGAAGGCTCCGTTGATGGGCACTCGATCCCTCTTCATCCTGGCGAACGCCGTCGAGAGGTACTCTCGGGAACCGAATTCGAACTGAAGACTACAATCCACTAGCCGTCCCTCGGCTCGGGATCCGCGTGGATCAGACCGGCTTCGCGGAGTTCATCAAGAAAGACCCAGGTGTCGGACAGCGCGCACCGCTCGTCCACGTCGAACTCAGCAACAAGACCCGTCGCTAAGTCCTCCACGTTGTGCCGCCCGTCCAGGTGCTCCCAGAGCCAACGTCCCGATTCATTGAGGGCGTACAGTTCCTGCAGATCGACCAGACAGCCACGAATCGGCACCAAAAAAGTCTCACCGCCCACGTCACGTTGCACAACATCAGCAACCCGTGCCGGTGCGTCCTCAGCCATCACGACCCTCTTCGATCTCGCCACGGCCGGCTCACCAGCGGACATTGAGCGCCGGGTCACCGAGTAGGTTGTACGTGCGGAGCATCCATGGCTGGAGGCCTCTGTCCGCTCCCATCCTCTGCGCCTGCAACAGTGCATCTCCGAGTACCACGGTACTCGCGGAACCGAAGAGACTCTGGTAGAACAGTGTGCCCAGAAGGACAGAGTCGGAGTTCTCCTCAACGGTGGTGGGCGAGTAGACCGCTATCGCTCCTCCCGCTTCAGTCGTCAGCAGCGCTTCAGCGAGGCCGTCCACGCCCGGCAGTTCGTACTTGCCGACCCCGCAGGTGAAGGCGGTCAGAATCGGCAGTTCCGGTCCCGACCCAGCGAGGGCCGGTGCGTCATAGACACTCAGCAGGCCTTCAGCTGCCAGCATGGCCACACCTCCGTGACCGATGTAGTTCACCAACAGACTCCCGTCGGTGAAGCCGCCGAGAACGTGCGCTCGGGCCTCTGCGAGGGTCATGCGATCCAGATACGCCTTGATGACGGTAGAGGAGGAAGGCACGAAGTCTGCCAACTCATCACTATCGACGGCGAAGTTGCCGGCGGTATCTGCATCGTCGGCCGCAAGCACGACAGACTGCCGCCATACACCGTCTGAGGTCTCGTAGGCCCTGATCTTGTCCAGGTACGCGTCGAGTTCCTCTGCTGTGGACACTGGTATGCGCCCCACGGCCGACTCAGGAACGCCATCGTCGCCTTGGGTATCTCCAAACAGCACGTCCGCGGATGCGAGGCCCCATTCGGTGTCAATCAGGAGAGGCGGCACAATCGAGTCGCCGTACCCGAGACGGTTCTTGTAGTCAAAACTCCCCTCGCCCACAAAGACGACGTACCGTGGAGAACGCTTCCGCTGTGAAGCGGTCTGCGCCAGGAACTGTCGTATGGCCTGCGGGTTCGCTATGCCGTTGTTGAACTCGTCATAGATCTCTGTGGTTGTCAACACCGCCGTCTTCAAGCCCTGGCTGGAGCGATAGTCCGCCAGTCGCGATGCGGCATCCGACAACGCCGGTGACGTGATGACGAGGTAGTCGGCATCGAGGCTTCTGTCGCCTGGGGTAGTGGCCGTCGCCGGCGTCATCGCGATGGGATGTAGCACCGCAGCGACCGTCGCCACGTAGTGCTTTCCTGGTCTCACGGGGGTGAACGTCACTCCAACCGTCCCGGCATCGTCGGCGAAGGTCGAGGATGAGACGATGCGCGGAACGAAAGGATCGGACACATTGAGAACCCACACCTCGGTCGAGCCAAGCCCAGTGACCTCCACAGGGCCGGACGAGGAAAGATCAAGGCTGAGCCGGTCCCCCACAGCCTGCGTGGTGCGTTCGTAGGCGAGGTCGAAGGAATCCACTCCCACCATGCTCATCCAGACGCCGTCGTCGCGAAGAGCAGTCAACTCCACCTCGTTCGCGCCTGTCAAGAGTGCGCCCGCCGGGATTGAGAAGGAAGCCTCGCGGGCGACCGCTCCGCCCCACGAGGTCTCTCCCAAAACGACACCGTTCAGGCCGACGACCACGTGATGCTCGTTCGGTATTCCGAGGGAGGTGAGGCCCTGGAGCCGCACCTTTAGGCTCACCCCGGAAAGCGCCTGCGGACACTCGAAGGAGAACTCCTTGTGACCCAGAGCCGCGTTGCCGCCCACCAGGTAGTCCCACAACCAGAAATCCGCCTCTGGGTCGTGGAAGCTCCCCTCGGCACTGAAGGAGTCCTCTTCCACATGCAGCCGTTCGACGAAGGATCTGGTGGTAACAACGGGGATGGTCGACGTGGTGGTGGAAGACGTCACCGATGTGGTAGTTGTGGTTCTGCGCGACCCGCGATAGCGCGTCGTGGTGGTCGTAGTGGCAGAACGCGTGCCTACTGGCCCATATTGGCCACCCGAAGATGTCTGGATATCGGCCACGATAGGGGTTCCGCGACCCAAAGTCAGCCAGTAGACGTTCACCGACGTGTAGTTGCTCTCGATAGCTGTGCCATAGAAGTAGAGACCGGAGAAGTCGGCAGCCTGTAGATAGGCCACCGAACGGCCTCGATTGGTCAGACTCACGCCCCGCGACCGTATCAGCGCATATGCTTGGGTCTCCGAGACACCAACCCCAGCGGCTATGTCGGCGGCCTCGATTCGGTAGAGACCGGTGTCAACCACCTCGATCCGAAGGCGGCTGGGCGGGTCGTGCCGCGTGCCCAACGGGGTGAAGAAGCCCGTCGCACTCTGAAAGACCTGAGAGGGCCTGGCGACGCTCGGAGTGCGAGCGTACTGCTGACCTGTCGCCGACGCGTTCGCTCCGTACCCCAGGGGGAGCGGCTGTGCAGCGATCACCTCGTAGGGACCATAGGTCGTGACGTCCCCGTCGGTCTCTACTTCCACCAAGCGATAGGTGAGAGCCTCATGCGGTCGAGCGCCATCGTC
>JAFGIH010000816.1 GCA_016929985.1 Thermoleophilia bacterium
CCCAAGTCGATCTGGCAGCTCACCGAGGATGTCCTCGAACTCCTGCGCTCGCGATCAAGCGCCGCCGTGCATACAGAGAGAAGACCCGACCTCCTGTGGCTGGACGATCTGACCGAGACTCAGGGCAACACCGTCATCGCCATCCGGCAACTGTGCGAAGAGTCGCCGGAAGGAGTCACGCTCAAGAAGCTGGCCGAGACCATGGGCGTCACGCCCGCGGCCGCTTCGGTCATGGTCGACCTTTTGGTCAAGAAGAGGATACTCAGACGCACCAAGTCCAAGAACGACCGAAGGGCCGTCCTCATCCGGCTGACGCCGGACACCGTAGGACTTTTTGAGATCAGCGAGCGGAGTCTCCTGCAGACCTTCGCGAGCCTGCAAGACTCGCTCGGTCCGGAGTTCTTGCTCGACTGGCAGAAGACCTTGCTCTCCGCCACGGCTGCGCTCCGTCAGGCGGTAGGCGCAAGAATGACTGAGGAAGCCACACCAGACGAGTAGACATTCGAGGGGCTGACATGAAGTTGAATGGCAAGACCGCACTTGTCACCGGAGGAGGCACCGGTATCGGCGCCGCCATCACCGAGCGCTTCGTCGCCGAGGGTGCTAAGGTCTGCATCACGGGGCGCCGCGGAGACAGGCTGGAGCAGGAAGTGGCGCAGTTTCCTCCAGGCTCGGTGTGGGCGTGCCCGGGTGACGTCGCGGTCTACCCCGACATCAAGCGGATGGTCGCCGCCACCGTGGACTTTGGCGGGAGCATCGACATCCTGGTCAACAACGCCGCTTCCGATGTCTACGGCGTCATCACGGAATTGGAGCCGGAAGACTGGGACCAGGTCATGGCCGTCAACCTCAAGGCTCCTTTTCTGCTGATGAAGGAGACCATCCCTCGCATGATCGAGCAAGGGGGCGGCTCTATCATCAACATCGCGTCCATCGGTGGGATCCGCTGCATGGCAGGCAGTCCGGCGTACGGCACGTCGAAGGCGGGGCTTATCCACCTGACGAAGGCGGTAGCCCTGGATTACGGCCCTTACGGGGTGAGGTGCAATGCCGTCTGCCCCGGAGCCACCCGCACGGAGATGTTCGAGGACACGCTCGGCAAGGTGGCCGAAGCCAAGGGCACCGATGTCGAAAGCCTCCTGAGGCAGTTCTCCAAGCCCGTGCCCCTGAGAAGGGTCTCGGCACCCGACGAGATGGCCGGCGCATGCGCCTTTCTTGCCGGCGATGATTCGTCGTTCGTGACAGGCGCTGTGCTGGTGGTCGACGGCGGAGCCATCATCGTGGACGTGGCCGGGGTCTCGGACGACTGACCCTCCCGAGGCGAGACTCCGCCCCACCCCCTGCGCGGCCACCTGACGGTGGCCGCCATATGTGCTGTCGTACCTGCGGCTACCCGCCGATGACGACCGGTGGCCTGCCGGGCGTGGCCAGCTTCTTGACCGACTCCTCGTCAAGCTCTACGCCCAGGCCCACGCCGTCCGGCGGATACAGGTAGCCCCGTTCGTACCGCGGCGGCTTCTTGGCCAGGTCGTTCTCGATGGGTCCACTGACCGTGTCGTAGATGTTGTAGAGGTTCAGAGGGCCGATGGCTTCCTGCTCTATCTTGCCCATCCAGGCCGTCGCTCCCAGGAAGGCCGCCTCAGCCGCGCTGCCCAAGCCTGAGTTGACCATGCACCCGCACATCACGGGCATGTTCGCGGCCTGCGCCAGCGATACCCACCGCCTCGACTTGAGGATCCCGCCGGCCTTGGGGACCTTGAGGAAGAAGCCGTCGGCGGCGTCTTTCTCGATGATCTGCAGCACATGACCGAGTTCCGCGGCCGACTCGTCGGCGAAGATGGGAACGTCGACCTTCCGGCGCAGCCTCGCCAGGCCGTCGATGTCCCACCAGGGCACCGGTTGCTCGCAGAGGAACACGTCGTACTTGCTCACCCTCTGCAGCACATACAGCGCCTGGTGATACATCCAGCCGCCGTTGGCATCGATCATGACCTTCACCTTGCCGCCGACCGCGTCCCGCAGGGCGGCGATCATCTCGATATCGTCATCAGGAGCCTTGGCGCCCACCTTCAGCTTGAGACCCTGGAAGCCCGCTTCCACAAGCGCCTTCCCCTCCGCCTCCACTTCTTCGGGGGTGCCCGAGGACATCACGAAGGCCAGCGCGATCTTCGGGTTGGAGAGGCCACCGAGGAGCTTGTAGACCGGCACGCCCAGCGCCTTGCCCATCAGATCGTGCAGCGCGTAGTCCACCAGCGCTTTCGACTGGCTGTTGGAGCGGGTGGCTTTGTCCATCTTCGCCACGATGGTCTCGATGTTGAACGGGTCTTCCCCGATGAGCATCTGCGGAGCGAAGACCTTCGTGAGGTTGTTCATGATGGAGTCTTGGCTCTCCCCCATGTACCAGAGGGAGGTGTCGCCGGTCTCCCCGATGCCGGTGACGCCTTCATCGGTGTGGATCTTCAGGACCACCCCATCCGCCACTGTTGCCGGTCCGCCGGACATGACGATGGGTTTGACGAAAGGTATGGATACCGGGATGCACTCTACTTGTGTGATCTTCATGCGACTTCCCCTCGAACTGGCTTGCTTTGCCGAACTGAGACGACACAATTTAGTTAGACTATATTTATCACTTGGGAAAGGGGCTAGTCAACGTGGTGGGCGCCCATGCACGGCCCGGCGCCGCCCGCTATCTCCCCCCGGGGTACTTCTCGACGCCCGCCCCCATGGGCCACGTCATCACGAGTGCCACCGGCCTCTCGATGTTCTTCACGA